>JANXSS010000218.1 GCA_025356535.1 Herminiimonas sp. | reverse complement strand
CCAGCGCCAGCGCCAGGTTGACCGCCGTGGTCGACTTGCCGACACCGCCCTTGCCGGAGGCGACCGCGATGATGTTCTTGACGTTCGCCATCAGCTTGACGCCGCGCTGGGCGGCGTGGGCCACGATCTTCGAATAGGCATTGACGCTGACGTTACCTGCGCCGTCGATGGCGCGGACAGCCGCAATGGCCGCACGGCGAATGCCGTCGATCTGGCTTTTTGCCGGATAGCCGAGTTCGATGTCGAAGGACACGTCGTCGCCATCGAGGCGCACGTTTTTCACGCACTTGCCGGTCTGCAGGTCCTTGCCGGTATTGGGGTCGATTACCGTAGCCAATGCGGCCTTGACGGCCTCAATCGTGATGCTCATGCGCTCTCCTGGATGAATTTTTTTTGTAGTTTAAAGCATATCCGGAATGCGACGACGACAGAATCGCCCACCGTCCACGGGAAGCATTCGGCAAAACGGCGAGCGGTATCGACGGCTCGCCGTGGCTGCTGCCTGCTGGCGATGCCAGGGTGTGTTTGACAGGCAAAAACGCAGCGCGCAGTAGCCTGTCGAACACGGCTTAGACGGTTGCCAGGATCTGGCCGCCGCCGTAGCTGCTCTGCACCGGCTCGTCGCCGCCGACCGTGATCTTGATCGCGCAGTATTTAAACTCCGGAATCTTGCCGAACGGGTCGAGCGCCGAATTTGTCAGCCGGTTGATCGCCGCTTCGTAGTAGCAGAACGGCACGAACACCGCGCCGCGCGGCGAACTCTCGTCGGCCCGCGCATAGAGCGACACCTTGCCGCGCCGCGATTCGAGCGTGATGATGTCGCCCGGCTTGCAGCCGATGACGGCCAGGTCCAGCGGATGCACCAGCGCCACCGGATCCGGCTCCAGCGCATCGAGCACGCCGGCACGCCGGGTCATGCTGCCGGTATGCCAGTGTTCCAGCTGGCGGCCGGTGATCAGCACGTTCGGATACTCGCTGTCGGGCCGCTCGTTTGCCGGAATGATGTCGGCCGGCACGAAGCGGGCGCGACCGGTCGCCGTCGGAAAGCTGTCAATGAAGACCACCGACTGACCGGCGTCGCCCTCTTTTTCGCACGGATAGGTGATCGAATCGTCCTTCGACAACCGGTCCCAGGTCATGCCGCCGATGCTCGGCATGCTGTGCCGCATCTCATCAAAAACTTCCGAGACATGCTGGTAATCCCACTTCTGGCCCATGCGCTGGCCGATCTGCTGGATGATCCACAGATCCTGCTTGGCCTCGCCCGGCGGATTCAATGCCTGGCGGCCGATCTGCACCAGCCGGTCGGTGTTGGTGAAGCTGCCGGTCTTCTCGGCAAAAGCAGACGCCGGCAGGATCACGTCGGCAAGGTAGGCGGTCTCGGTCAGGAAAATATCCTGCACCACCAGCAGGTCGAGCGCGGCAAGTGCGGCGCGCGCATGGTTTGCGTCCGGGTCGGACATGGCCGGATTCTCGCCCATGATGTACATGCCGCGCACGGTGCCGTGCATGATCGCGTGCATGATCTCGACCACCGTGAGACCCGGCGTGCCGTCGAGCTCGACGCCCCACATTTTTTCGAATTTCGCCCGCGAATCGGCATTGTCGACGCGCTGATAGTCCGGATACATCATCGGAATCAGGCCGGCGTCGGAAGCGCCCTGGACGTTGTTCTGGCCCCGCAGCGGATGCAGGCCGCTGCCGGGCTTGCCGATCTGGCCGGTCATCAGCGCCAGCGCGATCAGGCAGCGTGCATTGTCGGTGCCGTGCACATGCTGCGACACGCCCATGCCCCACAGGATCATCGAACCCTTCGAGGTGGCATACAGGCGGGCGACGTAGCGGATGGTTTCCGCATCGATGCCGCAAATCGGCGCCATCATCTCCGGGCTGTAGCCTTCGACGTTCTTCTTCAACTCGTCGTAGCCGATGGTGCGCGCCGCGATGAAGGCTTCGTCGACCAGGTTCTCGTGGACGATCACGTGCATCATCGCATTCAAGAGCGCAACGTCGGTATCGGCCTTGAACTGCAGGAAGCGGTGCGACATGCGCGCCAGCTCCGAACGGCGCGGGTCCATGACGACCAGCTTGGTGCCGTTCTCGACCGCATTCTTGATCCAGGTTGCCGCAACAGGATGGTTCACCGTCGGATTGGCGCCGATGATGATCACCACTTCGGCCTTGGTCACGTCCATGACCGGATTCGACACCGCGCCGGAGCCGATGCCTTCGAGAAGCGCCGCAACCGACGAGGCATGGCACAGCCGGGTGCAGTGGTCGACGTTGTTGCTGCCGAAGGCCGTGCGCACCAGTTTCTGGAACAGGTAGGCTTCCTCGTTGCTGCCCTTGGCCGAGCCGAAGCCGGCCAGCGAGCGCTTGCCGTGCGTGTCGCGAATCGAGGTGAATGTCGAGGCCACCAGGTCGAGCGCTTCTTCCCAGGTCGCTTCGCGGAAGATGTCGAGGACGTTGTTCGGGTCCATGATGGCTGCGCCGTTCTTGGGCGCATCGCTGCGCCGGATCAGCGGCACCGTCAGGCGCTGCGGATGGTTCGCATAGTCGAAACCGTAGCGGCCCTTGACGCACAGGCGCTTGTGGTTGGCCGGGCCGTCGCGGCCTTCGACGTACAGGATCTTGTTGTCCTTGACGTTGTAGGTCAGCTGGCAGCCGACGCCGCAATACGGGCAGACCGAATCGATCTTCTTGTCGGGCACCGCAAGCGCCGCGTCGCGCGCCGGCATGATGGCGCCGGTCGGGCAGGCCTGGACGCATTCGCCGCAGGCCACGCAGGTGGAGTTACCCATCGGATCGTCCATGTCGAAGACGATCTTCGCATGGTCGCCGCGAAACGCCAGGCCGATGACATCGTTGACCTGCTCTTCGCGGCAGGCGCGAACGCAGCGGGTGCACTGGATGCAGGCGTCGAGATTGATCGTGATGCCCGGATGGGAAAAATCCGGCGCCACCGATTCGCGCGGTGCGAAGCGCGGCTTGCCGACTTCCAGTTTTGCCGACCACTGGTCGACTTCGTTTTCACGGGTGTAATCGGCTTCCGGCATGTCCGACTGCAGCAACTCCAGCACCATCTTCTGCGCCCGCACGGCGCGTTCGCTGTCGCTGGTGACGACCATGCCGTTGGTGGCGGTGCGGCAGCAGGACGGCGCCAGCACGCGCTCGCCATTGATCTCGACCATGCAGGCGCGGCAATTGCCGGCCGTGTCCAGGCCGTCCTTGTAGCACAGGCGCGGAATCACCACGCCTTCGCGCTCGGCGATCTGGAGGATGGTTTCGGTCGCGCCGCCTGTGACGTCACGGCCGTTGAGCTTGAAGCTGACCGTCACCGTGGTCATCTCCGTCATTTCATTGCGTGTAATTGCATTCATGTTTTTGCTTTCGATGGCCTTGGCGGCGTCACTCGTTCTTCAATCTTCGCCGCGCGCGGCGCGTCGTCTCAATGACCTAGGTTAATTCGTGCGGAAAATACTTGATGACGCAATCGACCGGATTCGGCGCTGCCTGCCCGAGCCCGCAGATGGAGGCGTCGCGCATGACGAACGACAGGTCTTCCAGCAGCGGTATGTCCCACTTCGGCTGCTCGATCAGCGCCAGCGCCTTGGCGGTGCCGACGCGGCACGGCGTGCACTGGCCGCAGGACTCGTGCTTGAAGAAGCGCATCATGTTGCGCGCTGCATCGACCGCCGTATCCTTGTCGGAGAGGATGATCACCGCCGCCGAGCCGATGAAGCAGCCGTACGGCTGCAGGGTATCGAAGTCGAGCGGAATGGCGTTCATCGATGCCGGCAGGATGCCGCCCGAGGCGCCACCCGGCAGATAGGCATAAAAGCTGTGGCCGTCGAGCATGCCGCCGCAGTATTCATCGACCAGTTCCTGCACCGTGATGCCGGCCGGCGCCAGGTGCACGCCCGGCTTCTTGACCCGTCCGGAAACCGAAAACGAACGCAGGCCCTTGCGACCGTTGCGGCCGTGGCCGGCGAACCAGGCAGCGCCCTGCTCGACGATCTGCCGCACCCAGTACAGGGTTTCGAAGTTGTGTTCCAGCGTCGGCCGGCCGAACAGGCCGACCTGGGCGACGTATGGCGGGCGCAGGCGCGGCATGCCGCGCTTGCCTTCGATCGATTCGATCATCGCCGACTCTTCGCCGCAGATATAGGCGCCGGCGCCGCGGCGCAGGTGAATCTGCGGCATGTTCGGCATCGGCGGATTGGCAGCGAGCTTGGCCAGTTCGGCTTCCAGCATGGTGCGGCAGCCGTGATATTCATCGCGCAGGTAGATGTAGATGGCGGAGACGCCGACCACCCAGCCGGCCACCAGCATGCCTTCGAGGAACCGATGGGGATCGCGCTCCAGGTAGGTGCGATCCTTGAACGTGCCCGGCTCGCCTTCGTCGATATTGATTGCCATCAAGCGCGGCGCAGCCTCGCCGCGCACGATGCGCCACTTGCGACCGGCCGGAAAACCGGCGCCACCCAGGCCGCGCAGGCCCGAGTCTTCCATGGTCTTGATCAGCGTTTCGGCATCGATGCCACCGTCGACGCATTTCTGCAGCAGCGCATAGCCGCCGTGCGATTGATAGGTTGCGTAGTCGATGAAATGTTCCGGCACGTGCGTCGTGGTCTTGGCCGCGACCTTGGCCGAGACAGTTTCCACCGTCGCATTACCCACCGGATGCTGGCCGACGACTGCCGCCGGCGCCTGTTCGCAGCGACCGATGCAGGGCGCCGCGATCACGCGCACGTCCGCGCCGAGAATGTCGGGCAGGCGCGCCAGCAGATCCTTGGCGCCGGCCATCTCGCAGGACAGGCCGTCGCAGACGCGCACCGTGATCGCCGGTGCGACGGTGGAGACGACCCCGCCCGGCGTATCTTCCCTGACCACGTCGAAGTGATGGTAGAAGGTCGCGACTTCATAGACTTCGGTCTGCGCCAGGCGCATTTCCTGCGCCAGCGCCGCCAGGTGCGGCGTCGACAACTGGCCGTAGCGATCATTGATCAGGTGCAGGTGTTCGATCAGCAGATCGGCCTGACGCGATGCACTGCCAAGCAATGCCTGGACTTCGAGCAGCGCCTGCGGATCGACGCGGCGACCGCGCGGTGCTTCGCGCTTGCGCTGCTTGGTCGCTGCTACGGCAAGAATTGGAATGACGATTTGGTTCACGACTGCCTCATTTCAGCTTCAATGCGGACAGCCCGAACATGTCGGGCTGCCGAGGGGGTGGTATGGAGTTACTTGAACAGGATCGCAGCCTTCTGCAAGGTGATGCCGATACCGATCGCCAAAGGTATGCCCACGGCTGCCCAGGCCAGAACAACGGTCATCGGACTGGTGACGGCGCCGCTACCGGCGCCTGTGACAACGCTTGCCGCAGCACGTTCATGTGCGAGTTGTTTTTCTGCTGCAAGTTCCGCGTCGGTCATGAAATATTTGTCATCCAGCGGGCGCACCAGCAGGTTGCAGATGAAGCCGATGACCAGCAGGGAAGCCAGGATGTACATCGTGATGTCGTAAGCCTGGGCCTTTGGCACGCCATGGGCGAGCTGGTATTCGCGGATGTAGTTGACCAGGACCGGCCCGAGCACGCCCGCCGTCGCCCAGGCGGTCAGCAGCCGACCGTGAATCGCCCCCACCATCTGTGTGCCGAAGATGTCGGCAAGATACGCCGGCACGGTTGCAAAGCCACCGCCATACATCGACAGGATGATGCAGAAGACACCGACGAACAGCGCCAGGCTGCCGGCGTGCGACAGGCTTGGAATCGATGCATACAGCACGAAGCCCAGCACCAGGAAGACGAAGTAGGTTCCCTTGCGGCCGATATAGTCGGAGCAGGACGCCCACACGAACCGTCCGCCAATGTTAAACAGGGACAGCAGGCCGGTGAAACCGGCAGCAATCGCTGCGATCGACGCCTTTTGCGCCGTAGTCAGCTCGTTGAACGCGGCTGTAACGCCGATGAGCTTGCCGCCGAAGACTTCCTGAAGCAACGGCGACGCCATTCCCAGGATACCGATGCCCGCCGAAACGTTAAGCATGAGCACGGCCCAGATCAGCCAGAATTGCGGAATACCCCAGACGCGGTTGACATGCACATGCCGGTTGGTGATCATGGCATTGCTGCCGGCGCCGGTTGGCGCAGTCCAGCCCGCCGGTTTCCAGCCGGTTGGCACCACCCGGTAACCCATCGCGCCGCAGACCATGAACACGAAGTAGATGGCAGCCATAGTCAGGAAAGTTTCGTAGACGCCGACCGAGGTCGGCGTGGCGAAGAACTTCATCAGTTCGTTTGCCAGCGGTGCGCCGATCATCGCGCCGCCGCCGAAACCCATGATCGCCATGCCGGTGGCCATGCCGCGGCGGTCCGGAAACCACTTGATCAGTGTCGAGACCGGCGAAATGTAGCCAAGGCCAAGGCCGATGCCGCCGATCACGCCGGAACCCAGCCACATCATCCATATCTGGTGAGTCTTGATGCCGATGGCTGAAATGACAAGACCGCCGCACCAGCACAGCGCCGAGACGAAACCCGCCTTGCGCGGACCGGCATGCTCGAGCCAGCCGCCCCAGATTGCAGCCGAGGAACCGAGGAAAACAAAGAACAGGGTATACATCCAGCCCAGCATCGAGATTTTCCAGTCGCAGGTGGTGGCAAACACTTCTGCGAAAAAACCCAGGTCCTTGGCGCAGGCAACCGGGTCCTTGATGCCGATGGCGCGCGAAAGCGGCAGCCAGAAGACCGAAAAACCATAAGCCATGCCGATACAAAGGTGGATTGCCAGCGCTGCCGGCGGCACCAGCCATCGATTAAATCCCGGACCTGCGACGGTGCGGTCTTTTTCCAGAAAATCAAACAAGGCCATGCATCTACTCCTGTGGGGGCCGCGAATCATGATGTTCGCTAAGGCTGGTGTTGAATTACGAGGCGAAACGATCCCAACTGTCTCACGGTATTGCCCGCTCGAAAGTATCATCTGCGCCGTGATTAATCAACTTGTATTGCGGAGTGTGGCCGTTGTAGACGAAAATCCAACATGAAAAAATTTGGCGCGACGGCGCTATTTTTTTCAGGTCCTATTTTTAGGGCAAAAGTGGCCGCCGACGATGGGCGGCACCGGCTTGAAAGCGGTCGTCATCTGCAGCGACAGACAGCCGGCGCAAAGGCAGAACTGCCAGGAAATTGCTTTACGGATTACTTCTTGAGCACCGTCTTGCGCCGCAGGATTTCGGCGCGGATGCCGCCGAACTGCTCGCGCGTTTCATTTTCGATCAAGGTCGGTCCAATGCCAGGCGGGACCCAGACGTTCGGTATGGACTCGCTGTGGAATGTGATCCGGGTGCCCTCGCCCTCTGGCGCCAGACGCGTGGTGCCGTCGACTTTTTTCAGGTCGCCGCTGATGACATGCGAAACGATCTCGGCGTAAGGCTTCAGCTGTACGTCACGCACGACATCGAAGGTGATCGAGATCGGACCGTGCGTGGCGCCGCCCTTCTGCGCAACTTCCAGGCGTGTCGGCGATTTCGACAATATCTTGCTACTTTGCAGATTCGGCAAAAACTGCGGCATGCGGTCGTAATCGGTCAGCACATCCCAGGCTTCGCGCGGCGTCGCCGCAACCAGCATGCTGACGTCGATGACGACCATGCTTGAGACTTTCTTTGCGGAGACCTCGATATCCTGCGTCGGCGTTGCCGATTCCGCATGGGCGGCAAGGCTGCAAGCGCAGGCCAGGACGAAAATCATCAGCAGCTTTGGGATGAAACCGCGCATCTCGAACTCCTCAAGTACACAACGGAAGGGCACCTGAAGCAGTGCCCTGAACGCTTGTTTTTCCTATCCGAAGCCGCTCAAGCCAGATTGTATCGTCCACGCCGCCGCTGGCAACCGATCTTCAGCAATTGCCTTTCTTTGCCTGCCCTGGAGGACAGAAGCCACCGTCGCGTCCTTCATGCTTGTCGCGACCCCTGCGGCCGTTGTCATCGTCGCGATCATCGTCGCGGTGCTCACGCTCGCCCTGGTGACGACGCTCCGGCTCCCAGTAGCCGGCGCGATAGCGGTTGCTCGGCTCCCAATGGTCGGCAATCCAGCGCTGACCCGGACGCTGCACGATCTGATGCCCGCGTACCCAGACGTAATTGCGATTCTGGTAGGCCCAGTATCCCGGCGCCCACACATAACCCTGGCGCACCTGCGGCACGAGTTCATACTGCGGTGGCGGTGGCGAAATATCGATATTGACGTTGACGGCCGCCTGCGCAGGCGCTACGGCAGCCAGGACTGCAAGTGCCAGTGCGCCGGGCGCAAGACGCAGGAAGCGGCGGTTCGTTTTCATTTGAGCCTTTTTTGCATTAAGTCTAGCAACCATTATCATGCGCAGATGCAACTTCCACGGTTCGGTATCGAACTTAGTAATGCTGCTTCCTGCCGGAGTCGAAAGACCGGATTCAGTCCGGCACGAAGCCTCTACAGCCAATATAAGCCAGCCTGATCGGAAGGCGATCTGGCGAATCACTCGGTTACAACCGTGATGAAATGTAAAGGACCGACCGCAGCGTTCGCGCGTATCGCGCGTATCGCGAAAACCGGATCGTAAATTGAAAAAACCCTTCAGTGACAGGATCACTGAAGGGTTTTTGAACTGGTCGGAGTACAAGGATTCGAACCTTGGACCCCCTGGTCCCAAACCAGGTGCGCTACCGGGCTGCGCTACACTCCGAAGAACGAAACTATAACCGAAGGCGGCCTCTCGGTCAATCTTCAAATGCCTTAAAGGGCAAGATTTTCTTGCCGCTCAGGCCGGCACCATCGCAGCGATGCGGCGCGCCATCTTTTCGGCGACGTCGGCAGTCTTTGCCTCGACCATTACGCGAATGAGCGGCTCGGTGCCGGAGGCCCGGATCAGCACGCGCCCGGTGTCGCCAAGTTCGCGCTCGACTGTATCTTTCTCGGCCAGGATGGCTGGATTTTCCTGCCAGTCGAAGCCACCCGGCACCCGGACATTGATCAGCGTCTGGGGATACAGCACCAGTTCCTCCGTGCATTGCGCCAGTGTCCTGCCGCTGCGCTTCAGGGCCGACAGCACCTGCAGCGCCGAGACGATGCCGTCGCCGGTGGTGTGCTTGTCCAGGAACAGGAGATGTCCGGAGCCTTCGCCACCGACATGCCAGCCTTTTTCCTGCAGCACTTCGAGCACATAGCGGTCGCCGACCTTGGCGCGCGCAAAGCCCACGCCCATGCGCTTGAATTCGACTTCGAGCGCCATGTTGGTCATGAGCGTGCCGACTGCGCCGGCGATCGCGCCGCACTGCAGGCGGTCCTTGACCATCACGTAGAGCAGCTCGTCGCCGTTGTAGACGCGTCCGCTGGCATCGACCATCAGCAGCCGGTCGGCGTCGCCGTCGAGCGCAATGCCGATGTCGGCCCGGTTTGCCAGGACTGCCGCGGCAAGCGCTGCCGGCGCCGTGGCGCCGAAACCGTCGTTGATGTTCAGGCCATTCGGGGTGATGCCGATGGAGATGACTTCGGCGCCGAGTTCATGAAAGACGTCGGGTGCGATATGGTAGGCAGCGCCATGGGCGCAGTCGAGCAGGATGCGCATGCCGCGCAGGTCGAGCTCGTTCGGAAAGGTGCTCTTGCAGAATTCGATGTAGCGTCCGCGCGCATCGTCGAGGCGGCGTGCCTTGCCGAGTTTTTCAGAAGAGACGCACTGGATCGGCCCGTCGAGCGCCGCTTCGATCGAGGCTTCCACATGATCGGGCAGCTTGTTGCCCAGCCCCGAAAAGAACTTGATGCCATTGTCCTGATACGGATTGTGCGACGCCGAAATGACCACGCCGGCCGACAGGCGCAGTGCCCGCGTCAGGTAGGCCACTGCCGGCGTCGGCAGCGGCCCGGCCAGCATGACGTCGACACCGGCGGCGGCAAAGCCCGCCTCCAGCGCGGCTTCGAGCATGTAGCCGGAAATGCGCGTGTCCTTGCCGATCAACACACTCGGTTTGGCGCTCGCCGACTCGCCCTTGGCCAGCACCTTGCCGGCGGCATAGCCCAGGCGCATGACGAACTCCGGCGTGATCGGGCCGGCACCGACACGGCCGCGAATGCCGTCGGTTCCAAAATATTTACGTGTCATTCAAGCTCCCTGTTTTTCTTGTTGGTCTGGTCAAGCATCCGGCCCCAGCGCGCGCCACACGGCCAGGGCATCAATCGTTTCGGCAACATCGTGCACCCGCAACAGGCGCGCGCCATTGACGGCGCAGGCCAGTGCCGCAGCCACGCTGCCGGCCATGCGCCGCCCCTGCGGCTGCCCGGTGATCTCGCCGATCATGTTCTTGCGCGACACGCCGGCCAGAAGCGGCAGGCCGACCGAATCGGCAATGCGCTGCAGATTCTGGATCAGGGCAAGATTATGAGCAAGCGTCTTGCCAAAGCCAAAACCCGGATCGATCGACAGGCGCGCCCGATCGATGCCGCCTGCCATCAAGGTATCGACACGTTGCCGGAGAAATTGAATCACCTCGGCCACCACGTCGGTGTAGTGCGGCGCCGCCTGCATGGTGCGCGGCAAATTTTGCATGTGCATGATACACAGGCCGCAATCGCTGTCCTTGACTGCAGCCAACGCGCCCTCTTCCTGGAATCCGCGGATGTCGTTGATCATGTCGGCGCCGGCGGCAAGTGCCTCGCGCATGACCTCCGGCTTGCAGGTATCGACCGACAGCGGCTTGCCGCAATCGCGCAATGCATAGAGCACCGGCATGATGCGCACCAGTTCGGCCTCGAGCGACACGGCCGGTGCGCCCGGCCGGCTCGACTCGCCACCGATGTCGATGATGTCCACGCCTGCCGCAAGCATCTGTTCGGCATGCGAGAGGGCCGCTTCCAGGGAAGCGAAGTGGCCGCCGTCCGAAAACGAATCCGGCGTCACGTTGAGGATGCCCATCACCTGCGGCGGCGCACCGGCACTCAGGTCGAGATCGAAGCGGCCACACTTGAGGATGTTTTTCATGGGACGACTGACAATAAAAAAGCGGGGATTTCTCCCCGCCCTGTGAACCGCCACGACCGGTACCGGCCCTGGCTGCGTATTAGAAAGCCGGCCTGACCGGAGCGCTCCGGTCAGGCCGGCGCAATCAGGCTGGCGCGGTCGCGTTCGGCGTCACGCCGCCCGAAGGCGAATCGGAAGTCGGCCGTTTCGGCGGCACGCCGGCTTTCGGCAGGCGCGGCTCGCGGCCTTCCATGATGTCGTTGATCTGGTCGGCGTCGATGGTTTCCCAGTCGAGCAGGGTTTTCGCCATCATCTCGACCTTGTCGCGGTTTTCTTCCAGCAGCTTGCGCGACAGCGCGTACTGGCCGTCGAGGATGCGGCGGATTTCGGTATCGACCTTCTGCTGGGTTGCTTCCGACACTGTCTTGGACGACATCCGGCCGAAATACGCTTCCTGCTCGGTATCTTCGTAGACCATGGTGCCAAGGCTCTCCGACATGCCGTAACGCGTCACCATG
>JANXSS010000210.1 GCA_025356535.1 Herminiimonas sp. | reverse complement strand
CGGGCCGCAGTGCAAGGCGCAGGGAGCGCCGTGTAGCGGGCTACACAAGCGCGCTGCAACGCCGCAATGTGGTGCGAAGCGGTGCGTAGCGCGCGTATGCCATGACGAAATCTGCTCTAGGCCTGCGTCGAGGTCTGCCGCACCTGCCCTCAGGCCGCCTCTTTTGCCGCCGGCCGCGCCTGCCGGTGATACAGGAACTCCAGCACCGAGGTCCGGTAGTCGGTATAGAGCGCATCGTGGGCCAGCGCCACCCGCTCGCGCGGACGCTCCAGGCGCACCTGCAGGATCTCGCCGATGGTCGCCGAGGGCCCGTTGGTCATCATCACGATGCGGTCCGACAGCAGCACGGCTTCATCCACGTCATGCGTGACCATGACCACCGTCGACTGCGTCTGGGCGACGATCTTCAGCAGTTCATCCTGCAGGTGGGCGCGCGTCAGGGCGTCGAGGGCGCCGAACGGCTCGTCCATCAGCAACACCTTCGGCTCCATCGACAGCGCCCGCGCAATGCCCACGCGCTGCTTCATGCCGCCGGAAATTTCATGCGGGCGCTTCTGTTCCGCATGGGTCAGGCCCACCAGCGCCAGCGCGGCACTGGTACGCGCCTTCAACTGCGCCCGGTTCTCGGTGGCGGCAAAGACCCGTTCGACGGCCAGGTAGACGTTTTCATGGCAGGTCAGCCACGGCAGCAGCGAGTGGTTCTGGAACACCACGCCACGCTCGGGCGAGGGTCCGGCGATTTCCCGGTTGGCGCACAACAGCGTGCCGCCGGTCGCTGTCGTCAGGCCGGCGATCAGGTTGAGCAAGGTCGACTTGCCGCAACCGGAATGGCCGATCAGGGTGACGAATTCGCCTTTCTGAACCGACAGGTTGACATCGACCAGCGCCTGGAACGTGCCCTTTTTTGTCGGAAAGGACATCTGCGCATCGCGAATCTCGATGAAAGCGTTTTTCTGCTGTGCCATGCTGCATGCTCCTGTCGACGGTTTCTTTGCAATGCGATCGGTAGCTTGCGCTTCAGCTACCGACGTCTTCATAGGTGAACGCCCTTGCCAGGGCCACCAGCGCCTGCTCCAGCAACAGGCCGACGATGCCGATGACGACGATGGCGATGATTATGTGCGGCACATTGAGGTTGTTCCATTCATCCCAGACCCAGAAGCCGATGCCGACGCCGCCGGTCAGCATTTCGGCGGCGACGATCACCAGCCAGGCAGTGCCGATGGCCAGGCGCACGCCGGTCAGCATGTACGGCAGCACCGACGGAAACAGTATCTTGGTCAGGATCTTCCATTCGGAGAGTTTCAGCACCCGCGCAACATTCATGTAATCCTGCGGCACCCGCTGCACGCCGACAGCCGTATTGATGATCATCGGCCAGATCGAGCAGATGAAGATCGCCCAGATCGCCGCCGGGTTGGCGGCCTTGAACACCAGGAGGCCGATCGGCAGCCATGCCAGCGGCGACACCGGTTTCAAAAGGCTGACGATCGGGTTGAACATGCCCGCCATGAACCTGAAGCGGCCGATCAGGAAACCCAGCGGTATGCCGACCACGGCGGCCAGGCCGAAGCCGACCGCGATGCGCTGCAGCGACGCATAGATGTTCCAGCCGATGCCCTGGTCATTCGGCCCCTTGCGATAGAACGGATCGGAAAACAGCTTGATCGCTTCGACCAGCGTGACCATCGGCGACGGGAAATTCGCATTTTTTGCCGCGACGATTTCCCACACCAGGATCAGCAGTGCCAGGCCGGCAAGCGGCGGCAGCACTGCCATGACAAAAGGCCGCAACGGTGAATTGCGCCCGCTGCGCGACGGCACATCCGCGCCGATGGCGATGCGCCGGCGGGTTTCGTCCGGCGCCAGCGGCACCGCTTCGATCGTGGTCTGCGCCATCGGCTGATCCATTGGCGCGAGCACGACCGGATCGGCCGGCGTACCGGGCTGGTTGCCGGCATCATCGCTGCTGTGAAGAACTGCACTCATGCTTGCCTCGCTGGTGAAATTGTCAGGCCTTGAGCTTGAACGACTCTGCATAGGCTTTTGGATTCTTGCCGTCCCAGACCACGCCGTCGAACAGTTTTGCGGTGCGCATCGGGTCCTTCGGCACGCTTGCCTTGATCATGCTTGCGGCATCCTTGTAGAGTGCAATCTGGTTGATCGCCTTGGCGGTGCCGAGATAGTCGACCTCGCCTTTCAAGAGGCCCCAGCGCTTTTGCTGCGTCAGGAACCACATGCCGTCCGACAGGTACGGAAAGCTGACGGCGCCGTCGTTGTAGAACTTCATGTAGTTCGGATCGTCCCAGGTCTTGCCCAGGCCGTTCTGGTAGCGCCCGAGGATGCGCTGGTTGATGACGTCGACCGAAGTGTTGACGTACGACTTGTCGGCAATGGTTTCGGCCATCTTCGTCTTGTTCGACAGCGAGGCATCGATCCAGCGGCCGGCCTCCAGCACCGCGGCCGTCAGCGCGCGCGCCGTGTTGGGATACTTCGCCACCCATTCGGCGGTCGTGCCGAGGACTTTTTCGGGATGGTCGCGCCAGATGTCCTGGGTGGTGATGGCAGTCACGCCGATGCCGTCGGCCACCGCACGATGGCCCCAGGGCTCACCGACGCAGTAGCCGTCCATGTTCCCGACCCGCATGTTGGCCACCATCTGCGGCGGCGGCACCGTGATCACTTTTGCATCCTTCATCGGATTGATGCCGTGCTGCGCCAGCCAGTAATACAGCCACATCGCATGGGTGCCGGTCGGGAAGGTCTGGGCAAAGGTGTGCGTTTCTGCTTCTGGACGCTTGTCGGCGGCCATCAGCTTGGCCAGGCCGGCGCCGTCCACCGCGCCCT
>JANXSS010000148.1 GCA_025356535.1 Herminiimonas sp. | reverse complement strand
AGGCCGGCGTTGACGATCACGAAATTGTGGTCGAGGCGCACGACTTCTGCCGAAATGACTTCACCCATGCGCATGTCTTGGCGTGACAGCGATTCTTCAAAAAGCGCAGCAAAACTTTCCATACCAACTTCTGATTCAGGGGAGGTAGCAACAGTAGACATAAGTTTTAGGGGGATTTACTAAAGTTTGCCAATACCGGTCATGCGCGCCTTTCGGCATGCGACCCGTAGAGGGTTAAGGTTGATGGGATCTCTTTACCGCTGCATATCAGCCGCACTTTGGCTGAAATACCAGCCAAGTACCCGCTGCACTGCCTGTTCTGCCGTGATGTCGGATGTGTCAAGAAGATACGCCCCCTCGGCAGGTTTCAGCGGTGCGATTGTCCGGTTCGCGTCACGCGCGTCCCGTTCGCTCAAATCTTTTCGAAGGTCTTCTATATTAGCAGAAAATCCCTTGTCAATCAATTGCTTATACCGGCGTTGCGCGCGCGCGTCGACACTTGCCGTAAGAAACACTTTCAGCGGTGCATGCGGGAACAGCACCGTGCCCATGTCGCGGCCATCCGCAACAAGGCCGGGCGTTCGGCGAAAACGCAGCTGCAGGCCGAAGAGCGCCTGGCGCAATGCCGGCAGCGCGGCGATCTTCGAGGCGGCATTGCCGACTTCTTCGGCGCGAATCGCGTTCGACACGTCTTCGTTGGCCAGCAGGACATGTTCGCCGTTGAACGTGCACGGCAGGTGTTCCGCCAGCTTTGCCAGTGCATGTTCGTCGGTCAGGGCCACATTCCTGCGCAACGCCGACAGCGCCGTCAGCCGGTAGAGCGCGCCGGAATCAAGATAATGAAAGCCGAGCGTGCGGGCGACCTTCTGCGCAACGGTGCCCTTGCCGGACGCGGTCGGGCCGTCGATGGTCACCACCGGAATGTCATTCTGTGGCATGGTCGGCACCGGTGATCGCTGCGAATGCTTCGAAATAATCAGGGAAGGTCTTGGCGACGCATTTCGGATCGTTGATGCGAATGCGGCTGCCCGGGCGCGCCGCGCCGGTCAGCGACGCCAGCGAAAAGCACATCGCCATGCGATGGTCGTCGTAGGTGTCGATGGCAGCCGGCGTCAGCAGCAGCGGCGGCGTGATGCGCAAGAAATCGATGCCCTCCTCGACTGCCGCGCCGACCTTGCGCAACTCGATTGCCATAGCGGCCAGGCGGTCGGTTTCCTTGACGCGCCAGCTGCCGATGTTGCGCAGGGTACTGGTGCCGTCGGCAAACAGCGCCGCCACCGCAATCGTCATGGCGGCGTCCGGAATATGGTTGAAATCGGCATCGATGGCTTTCAAGACGCCATTGCCGCGGCATTCGATCCAGTTCTCGCCCATGCTGATCGACGCGCCCATCTGCTCCAACGCATCGATGAAGCGAACGTCGCCCTGG
Organism: Herminiimonas sp.; assembly: GCA_025356535.1. Classification (GTDB taxonomy): domain Bacteria; phylum Pseudomonadota; class Gammaproteobacteria; order Burkholderiales; family Burkholderiaceae_D; genus JANXSS01. The sequence continues at coordinate 10,084 of JANXSS010000148.1, read as the reverse complement.
ATGCTGTTGCTGCCCACGCCCTGCACCCGCACCGGGCCTCCGGCAATCGCACCGGCGGCCAGGAAATACGACGCCGACGAGGCATCGCCTTCGACATGAATGCGCCCCGGACTGCGGTACTGCTGGCCGCAGTCGACAGTAAAGCGTTGCCAGTCGTCGCGCTGCACGACGACGCCGAACTGCCGCATCAGGTTCAGCGTGATTTCAATGTAAGGGCGCGAGATCAGTTCGCCGACCACTTCGATGGTGACAGCCGCGTCGCGCGCCATCAGCGGTGCCGCCATCAACAGCGCGGTCAGGTACTGGCTCGACACGTTGCCGCGCACGCGGATGGCTTGCGCGGCGATCTGGCCGCGCTGTATGTGCAGCGGCGGAAAGCCCGCCACGCCGGTGTAGTCGATGCGCGCGCCCACGGCATTCAAGGCCTCGACCAGGTCGCCGATGGGCCGCTCGTGCATGCGCGCCACGCCATGCACCGTGTAGTCGCCGCCCATTGCCGCCAGCACTGCCGTCAACGGCCGGATCGCCGTGCCGGCATTGCCCATGAAGAGATCGGCCTGATGCGCCGGAAAGCGGCCTGATGCGCCATGCACCGTGTAATCCTGGCTCGGGTTCCCGCCGACCTGGTGCTGCGCCCATTGCACACCCAGCTTTTGCAAGGCTATCAGCATGACGTGGGTGTCGTCGGAGGCCAGCAGCTCGACGATGTCGGTGCTGCCCGTGGCCAGCGCCGCCAGCAGCAGGGTGCGGTTGGAAATGCTCTTCGAGCCCGGCAGATGCACCGTGCCGCTGGCACGCGCCGCCGGCAGGAGGTAGAGGCTATGGGGAAAACGTTTCATCAATCACCGCCTGTGTTGGGTTGTTTCTCTGCTGCCTCGATTGCGCCCTGCCAGGCCTGCCGGGCGCGCTGCGCATTGGCGAACATGGCTTGCAGGCCTTCGCCGTCGGCCACGGCCAGCATGGTTTTCAAGCGTGCGAGCTGGCTTGCATAGCCTTCGATTTCAGCAAGCAGCGCCGCGCGGTTGGCCAATGCAATGTCGCGCCACATTTCCGGCGAGGAGCCGGCAATCCGGGTGAAATCACGAAAACCGCTGGCCGCATACTGGAACAGCAGCGCGGCTTCCGGCGCCCGGTCGATCTGGTCCACCAGTGCATAGGCCAGCAGATGCGGCAGATGGCTCACCGCTGCGAAGATGCGGTCATGCTGGCGCGCCGAGAGGCGATGGACGATGGCGCCGCAGGCGCTCCAGGCTGATGCGACCCGCTCGACTGCGGCTGTTGTATTTTCAGGCAGGGGCGTGAGCACCGCCTTCTTGCCGACATACAGGTCGGCCAGTGCCGCCTCCGGCCCGTTCGATTCGCGGCCGGCGATCGGATGGCCGGGCACGAACTGGCCGATCTTCGAGCCCAGCGCCAGGCGCGCTGCTGCCACCACGTCACCCTTGGTGCTGCCGGCGTCGGTGACGATGGTGTGCGGTTGCAGGAATGGCGCCAGCGCCGCGAGAATGGCGCCGGTCTGTGCAACCGGCGTGGCAATCAACACCAGGTCGGCGCCATCGACGGCTTCTTCCATCGATGTTGCGATGCGGTCGACGATGCCGAGTTCGGCGGCGCGCGCCAGCACCGCCTGGCTGCGGCCCACGCCCATGACCTGTTCGACGGCCTGCGCTTTTTTCAGCGCCAGCGCAAAGGAGCCGCCGATCAGGCCGACGCCAACGACGCTTATCTTGCGAAACACGGCAGCGTCCCTGCTACGCCAGCGCGTGCTGCAAGGCGGCGATGAAGGCAGCGTTTTCCTGCGGCAGGCCGATCGATACGCGCAGCCACTTCGGCAAACCGTAGTTGCCGACCGGACGCACGATCACCCCCTGCTTCAGCAGCGCGAGGTTGACGCGGGCGCCGGCGTCGTCGTCACTGCCCACGCGCACCAGGATGAAGTTGCCGAACGACGGCACGTATTCCAGCGTCATCGCATCGAACGCAGCGGTCAGTTGCCGGTAGCCGTCGGCGTTCACCGCTGCGCTTTTTTGCAGGAAAGCGGTGTCGTTCAATGCCGCAATCGCTGCTGCCTGCGCCATCGAATTGACGTTGAAGGGCTGGCGGATGCGGTTCAACAGGTCGGTAATGCCAGGCTGCGCAATGCCGAAGCCGATCCGCAATCCGGCCAGGCCATAGGCCTTCGACAGCGTGCGCGAAACCAGCAGGTTCGGGAAGTGCTCGACCCAGCCGATCGATTCGTACTGCACCTCGGCGGGCAGGTATTCGTTGTAGGCTTCGTCGAGCACCACCACCACATGCGCCGGCACGCGCAGCAGGAACCGTTCGATTGCCGCCGCCCCGACGAAGGTGCCGGTCGGATTGTTCGGGTTGGCAATGTAGATCAGCTTCGTGTCGCCGGTGATCGCCGCCGCCATGGCGTCGAGGTCATGGCCGAAGTCCACCGTCGGCACCACCAGCGCGCGGGCGCCCACCGCCTGCGCGGCCAGCGCATACACCGCAAACGAATACTGCGAATAGATCACCGACTGGCCCGGCTGCACGAGGGCGTGCGCGGCCAGCTCCAGGATGTCGTTGCTGCCGTTGCCAAGCGTAATCCAGTCCGAGGGCACGCGGTACTTTGCCGTGATCGCCGCTTTCAGCGCAAAGCCGTTTGCATCCGGATAGCGGCCGATGTCGGCCATGGCAGCCACCATCGCTGCGCGCGCAGAGGCCGGCATGCCGAGCGGATTCTCGTTTGATGCCAGCTTGACGATGCCGGACTCTTCCAGGCCGAATTCACGCGCGACTTCGGAGATCGGCTTGCCGCCCTGATACGGCGCAAGTGCACGGACATATTCTGGACCGAACTGACTGGACATGGCGGCTTTCAAAAAATGGGGCGATGCGCCCGGCGGGGCGATCGCACGGTTGATTCGGATTGTGACGCCGGCAATTACGGGCGCACGCAGACAGCAGGCCCGGCGCCTTGCCGGACCAATCGTTACAGGCTGACAGGATAGGAGCCGAGCACCTTGAAGAATGCCGCATTCTGGCGCAGCTCCGTCAAGGCCTTGGCGACTTTCTCGTCGCCTGCATGGCCCTCGACGTCGACGTAAAAATAATATTCCCAGCTGCCCATGCGTGCCGGGCGCGACTCGAAGCGCGTCATCGACACGCCGTTTGCCGCCAAGGGCGCCAGCAGGTTGTAGACGGCGCCGGCCTTGTTGGGCACCGACAGCACCAGCGACGTATGATCGTGGCCGCTCGGCGTTGTCTGCAGGCGGCCGATGACGGCAAAGCGGGTGCGGTTGTGCGGATCGTCCTGCACGTGTGCACTGACCACCTGGAGCTCGTAATGGCGGCCTGCCAGCTCGCCGGCAATTGCGGCAATGGTCGGATCTTCGCTTGCCAGGCGCGCTGCTTCGCCGTTGGACGCCACCGCACAGCGCTCGAGCTGCGGATGATTCTGCGTCAGCCAGACCTGGCACTGCGCCAGCGCCTGGGAATGGGCAAAGACGCGCGTGACGCCCTGCATCGACCCGCTTTTCGTCATCAGGCTGTGATGCACGGCAATCGAGACTTCGCCGCTGATGGCAAGCGTCGTCTGCAGCAGCAGGTCGAGCGTGCGATTGATCGCGCCTTCGGATGAATTTTCGACAGGCACCACGCCGAAGTCGGCGGTGCCGGCTTCGACGGCGCGAAACACCGCGTCAATCGATGCGCAGGGCATGGCAACGACTGCCTGGCCGAACTGGCGATAGACGGCCTGCTCGCTGAAGGTGCCGGCAGGCCCGAGATAGGCGACCGTCACGCGTTTTTCGAGGGCGCGGCAAGCCGACATGATTTCGCGAAAGATCGTCTGCACGTCGCCATTGTGCATCGGGCCCGGATTGCGCTCGGCGACCGCCCGCAGCACCTGGGCTTCGCGCTCGGGCCGGAACACCGGCGCATTGGTCTCTGCCTTGACATGGCCGACTTCTTCGGCGACCTGCGCGCGGCGATTCAGCAGCACCAGGATCTCGGCATCGATTGCATCGATTTTTTCGCGCAGGGGCGCAAGCTTGTTGTCGATCATCCTTGCACCCTTTCGAATTCCTGCATGTAATCAACCAGTGCCTGCACGCCGGCGATCGGCATGGCGTTGTAGATCGAGGCACGCATGCCGCCGACCGATTTATGCCCCTTGATCTGCAACAGGCGATGCTCCCTGGCGCCGGCCAGGAATGCGTCGTTGCGCGATTCGTCAGCGAGAAAAAACGGTATGTTCATGCGCGAGCGGCACTGTGGATCGATGCGGTTTTCATAGAAAGCCGAGCGATCCAGGTAATCATAGAGCAGGTTCGCCTTGGCGATGTTGCGCTGCTCCATGGCAGCGACGCCACCCTGGCGCTTCAACCACTGGAACACCAGCCCGGCAATGTAGATCGCATAGGTCGGCGGCGTGTTGTACATCGAATCGTTGTCGGCAACCGTCTTCCAGTTGAAGGCCGACGGACAGATCGGCAGGGCATGCCCGAGCAGGTCTTCATGCACGATCACCAGCGTGAGACCCGCCGGCCCGATGTTCTTTTGCGCGCCGGCAAAAATGACGCCATAACGGCTCACGTCGACGACCCGCGACAGAATGTGCGAGGACATGTCGGCCACCAGCGGCGCGCCGTTGGTGTCGCCACCGATCTCCGGCACGAACTGGTATTCGATGCCGTCGATGGTTTCGTTGGTGCAGACGTGTACGTAGGCAGGTGCGGCCGACAGTTTCCAGGTGTCGCGCGCCGGGATGCCGGTAAAGCGGTTGCCGGCCGACGTGGCTGCCACATGCACGTTGGCATAGCGTTTTGCCTCGACGGCGGACTTGACCGACCAGGAACCGGTCTCGATGAAGTCGACGGTCGGCGCGTGGCCGTCTGCCGGCGCCGCGCGCCCGAGCAGGTTCAGCGGCACGATGGCGTTTTCACCCAGGCCGCCGCCCTGCAAGAAAAGGATCTTGTATTCGGGCGGCACCGCCAGCAGTTCGCGCAGGTCAGCGCGTGCCGCATCGATGATAGACATGAACTCGCGGCCGCGATGACTCATTTCCATGACCGACATGCCACTGCCATGCCAGTCGAGCATCTCGGCTGCGGCCTGCTGCAACACTTCGTCGGGCATGACTGCCGGCCCGGCCGAAAAGTTGAAGACCCGGGTCATTGCGCCTCCGGCTCGCCCGTGTCCTTGTCCAGACCGTCGTCGTCCAGGCCCTCGTCGGCTGCCGCGTCGATGTCGGCCACTACTTCGGCGTCGGCCGCCGCTTCCTCGGCAATCCCGATGGCTGCCTCGACATCGGCTTCGTCGATGCGCTGCAAGCCCTTCAGGCGGGTGCCGTCCTCGACGGCGATCAGCGTCACGCCTTGCGTGGCACGGCCCATCTCGCGAATTTCCGACACCCGGGTGCGGATCAGCACGCCACCGGTGGTGATCAGCATGATCTCGTCGCTCGGCTCGACCAGCGTTGCCGCAACCACCTTGCCGTTGCGCTCGCTGGTCTGGATGGCGATCATGCCCTTGGTGCCGCGACCGTGGCGGGTGTATTCGGTGATCGGCGTGCGCTTGCCGAAGCCGTTCTCGGTCGCCGTCAGGACCGACTGCTGCTCGTTTTCAGCCACCAGCAGGGCGATGACCTGCTGGCCGTCGTCGAGATTCATGCCGCGCACGCCGCGCGCGGTGCGACCCATCGGCCGCACGTCGTTTTCATCGAAGCGCACGGCTTTCCCGGAGTCCGAAAACAGCATCACGTCATGCTTGCCGTCGGTCAGCGCCGCGCCGATCAGGAAATCGGACTCGTCGAGGTCGACGGCGATGATGCCGGCCTTGCGCGGATTGCTGAAGTCCGGCAACGGCGTTTTCTTGACCGTGCCCAGGCTCGTTGCCATAAAGATGTAATGATCCTCAGGGAAGGTGCGGTTGACGCCGGAGAGCGGCAGCACCACCGTGATCTTTTCGCCGTCGGCCAGCGGGAACATGTTGACGATCGGCTTGCCGCGCGAATTGCGCGAACCCTGCGGCACTTCCCACACCTTCAGCCAGTACAGCCGGCCGCGGTTGGAAAAGCACAAAATGTAATCATGCGTATTGGCCAGGAACAGCTGGTCTATCCAGTCGTCTTCCTTGGTCGCCATTGCCTGCTTGCCCCGTCCGCCGCGCTTTTGCGCCCGGTACTCCGACACCGGCTGCGACTTCATGTAGCCGGTGTGCGACAGGGTCACCACCATGTCCTGCGGCGTGATCAGGTCTTCGGTGCCCAGATCCGTCGGATGCAAGTCGATCTGCGAGCGCCGCACGTCTTTCGCGCCCTCGCCGTATTCATTCATGATGGCGACCATCTCGTCGGTGATGATGACGGTCACGCGCTCGGGCTTGGAGAGGATGTCGAGCAGGTCGGCGATCTGTGCCATGACGTCGCGGTACTCATTGACGATCTTGTCCTGCTCGAGACCGGTCAGGCGTTGCAGGCGCATCTGCAGGATTTCCTGCGCCTGGTCGTCGGAGAGCTTGTAGAGACCATCGGCCTGGATGCCGTAGTGCTTGGGCAGGTTGGCAGGACGGAAGGCTTCGATGCCGCCGGTGCTCTCCGCCCCGGTACGCGCCAGCATGTCGCGCACCACCGACGAATCCCACGAGCGGCCCATCAGCTCGAGCTTTGCGACCGGCGGCGTCGGTGCGGCGCGGATGATGGCGATGAAATCGTCGATGTTGGCCAGCGCAACGGCCAGGCCTTCGAGCACGTGGCCGCGCTCGCGTGCCTTGCGCAGCTCGAAGACTGTGCGCCGCGTTACCACCTCGCGCCGGTGCGACAGGAAGCATTCGAGCATCTGCTTCAGGTTCAGCAGCTTCGGCTGGCCGTCGACCAGCGCCACCATGTTCATGCCGAAGGTGTCCTGCAGCGTGGTCTGCTTGTACAGGTTGTTGAGCACGACTTCCGGCACTTCGTTGCGCTTCAATTCAATGACGACGCGCATGCCGGACTTGTCGGACTCGTCGCGGATGTCGGAGATGCCTTCGAGCTTCTTGTCGCGCACCAGCTCGGCAATGCGTTCCAAGAGCGACTTCTTGTTGACCTGGTACGGCAGCTCGTCGACGATGATCGCAGTGCGTCCTTCCTTGCCGTATTCCTCGAAATGCGTCTTGGCGCGCATGACGATGCGCCCGCGCCCGGTGCGATAGCCATCGCGCACGCCGGTGATGCCGTAGATGATGCCGGCAGTCGGAAAGTCCGGCGCCGGAATGATCTCGATCAGGTCGTCGATGGTGCACTGCGGATTGCGCAGCACGTGCAGCGCGCCGTTGACGACTTCGGTCAGATTGTGCGGCGGTATGTTGGTGGCCATCCCGACCGCAATGCCGGACGAGCCGTTGATCAGCAGGTTGGGAATGCGGGTCGGCAGCACCGACGGCTCTTTTTCCTTGCCGTCGTAGTTCGGCACGAAGTCGACTGTTTCCTTCTCGATATCGGCCAGGATCTCGCCGGCGATCTTGTCGAGGCGGCACTCGGTGTAGCGCATGGCGGCGGCATTGTCACCGTCGACCGAGCCGAAATTGCCCTGGCCGTCGACCAGCGTGTAGCGCAGCGAAAAATCCTGCGCCATGCGCACCAGCGTGTCGTAGATCGACTGATCGCCGTGCGGATGGTACTTGCCCATGACTTCGCCGACGACACGCGCGCATTTCACGTAAGGCCGGTTCCAGACATTGTTCATCTCGTGCATCGCAAACAGCACCCGCCGGTGCACCGGCTTCAAGCCATCGCGCACATCCGGCAAGGCCCGACCGACGATGACGCTCATCGCATAGTCGAGATAGCTCTTGCGCATCTCTTCTTCTAGCGAGATGGGAATTGTTTCTTTGGCAAATTGATCCATTTACGAGACGACCGATCTTAGACTTGGTTAGCTTGACGTCATGCGATGACATGCATGCGCCTGAATGCGCTGCAACACGCGATTTTATCATGCGAAGCGTGCATTTTCGATGCTTTCGCCATTTCTCGCGGCCATGCGGAACGTCGGGAAGCTCGCATGCTCGACGCGACAAAATACGTGCTGCAGCGCGATAGTCCATGCCTGAAAACTACAATGTCCTGCTTCGGAAAAGTCCGCAGCGTACTCAAAAGCATGCGGCCGCTGAAAAACGCTTGCCAATTTGACCCTGGATATGATAACTCCCGGAAACTTTTTGGGTTTTTAGCAGAGGCGATACGGTCCTGGTCAACATTGGCTGCAGAAAAACCCGGAGCCTCGCGCTTTTTGCAGCAATCTGAGTCGACTTTTCCGTGAACTATTGCTTAAAAGTATTTTTATCGGCAAAAGGCGATTGATGTTGCGATGCAATCTAGACTTGCGGGGTTTCAGGAATTGAGCTTTACGCCGTCTTTCGTTGCGAAAACACTACAAAGCGCGAAAATCGTCGGTTGAGCGATTTGACAACCTTCGTTGCCTGCACGCGCTGTGGCAAAATGGAGCTAAGTTAGGCCATTGCATGGAGACAAGTTTGTTGCATGTGATGTTTCGACCACGTGGTACTATCAATCTTTGATGTCACTTATTTGTTGCGCAGTTCATCTGCGGATATCTCACCCGAGAGGAGAAACATGAATAAATTAGGAAAACTCGTCTTCGCTGCGACCGCAGTCGTTTCGATTTCAGCATCAGCGCAAGAAAACATTCAGGCCAAGACACCAACCAGCGCGTATGTGCAAGACAGCCGTGGCGTGATCGTTCGCGATCCGTTCGGCCTGTGCTGGCGCACTGGTTACTGGACGCCTGCGGACGCAGTGCCAGGTTGCGACGGCGAAATCGCGAAGCCGGCACCAGCGCCAGTCGTTGCTGCACCTGCACCAACCCCAGCGCCACCACCACCGCCGCCACCTGCCCCGGTTTCCGAGAAGGTCACCTTCGCTGCTGATGCATTCTTCGACTTCGACAAGTCGGTACTGAAGCCAGAAGGCAAAGCAAAGCTCGACGACCTCGCATCGAAACTGCAAGGCATGAATCTGGAAGTCATCATCGCCGTCGGTCACACCGATTCAGTCGGCACCGATGCGTACAACCAGAAACTGTCGGTGCGCCGTGCCGAAGCAGTCAAGGGCTACCTGGTTTCCAAGGGTATCGAAGCCAATCGCGTCTACACTGAAGGCAAGGGCGAGAAGCAGCCTGTTGCCGACAATAAGAGCGCCGCTGGCCGTGCCAAGAATCGTCGCGTAGAAATCGAAGTCGTCGGAACCCGCAATCGTTAATTCGTTCCAGCACGACACAACCCCGCTTCGGCGGGGTTTTTTTTGGCCCGTCCGCTGTGACAACGCGATGTTGCAAAGCTCGTTAGAATCACTTTTTGCCATCTGATGGAGTGATCATGAATGCCGATCCAATGGAATTACAGAAGTTCAGCGACCTTGCCCATCGCTGGTGGGATCCGACCTCGGAGTTTCGGCCCCTGCATGAAATCAATCCGCTGCGTCTCGAATGGATCAACGCCAGGGTGCCGCTGGCCGGCAAGCGGGTAATCGACATCGGCTGCGGCGGCGGCATCCTCACCGAGGCAATGGCGCGCAAGGGGGCGCAGGCAACCGGCATCGACCTCTCCGACAAGGCTCTTAAGGTGGCCGATCTGCACGGCCTCGAGTCGGGTGTGACGGTGCGCTATGAAAAGATCGCCGCCGAAGACATGGCGCTGCGCGAACCGGGCAGCTTCGATGTCGTGACCTGCATGGAAATGCTGGAACACGTGCCCGATCCCGCCGCCATCGTGCGGGCCTGTGCGCAATTGGTAAAGCCGGGCGGCCATGTTTTTTTCTCGACGATCAACCGCAATCCGAAGTCGTACCTGTTTGCCATCATCGGCGCCGAATATCTGTTGCGCCTGCTGCCGCGTGGCACGCACGATTTTGCAAAATTCATCCAGCCAGCCGAACTCGGACAATTCATCCGCAACGCCGGACTGGACCTCGATGGCATGCGCGGGATGACCTACAACCCGATCACGCGTGTCTATTCGCTCAACCAGGACACCAGCGTAAACTACATGATTGCTGCCCGCCGTGGCGCTTGAGGCGGTGCCGACCGTCCCCGCAGGC
>JANXSS010000133.1 GCA_025356535.1 Herminiimonas sp. | reverse complement strand
TCTGGCCCTGGTCTTCCTTCAGGATGTCGGCCTGCACCGTGCCGCGCACGTTTTGCAGCACCCAGGCGCGGATCTTGGCCGCTTCGTCGGCGCTCGGCTGGCGCTTGTTCTCGACGACGAATTTGTCGACCTGCTGGTCGATCGCCGTATTCATGAACATCGCCAGTATCGTCGGCGCCGGGCCGTTGATGGTCATCGACACCGAGGTGCTCGGGCTGCACAAATTAAAGCCGTCGTACAGCACCTTCATGTCGTCCAGGGTGGCGATCGACACGCCGGAGTTGCCGACCTTGCCGTAGATATCCGGGCGCAGCGCCGGATCGGCGCCGTACAGCGTGACCGAATCGAAGGCGGTCGACAGCCGTTTTGCCGGCATGCCCGCGGAGACCAGCTTGAAGCGGGCGTTGGTGCGGAAGGCGTCACCTTCGCCGGCGAACATGCGGGTCGGGTCTTCATTCTCGCGCTTGAACGGGAACACGCCGGCAGTGTAGGGAAAGCTGCCCGGCACGTTGTCGGTCATCAGCCAGCGCAGGATCTCACCATGGTCGACATAGCGTGGCAGGGCGACCTTGCGGATTTTGGTGCCGCACAGGGTGGTGGTGGTCAATGCCGTCAAAAGCGTCTCGCTGCGCTCGCCACGACGCACCGTGCTCTCGAAGGTGTCGCCGCCATAGGCTGCCTGCATCTGCGGCCAGGCCGCCAGCAGCGCCCGGGCGCCGGCGTCGAGCTGTTCTTCGCGGGCCGCGATCAGGCGATCGAGCGCCGCGCCGTCGGTGACGGGTTCGGCTGCGCAAGCAGCTTCGGCCAGCATGCGCCGCGCTTCCTGCAGCTGCTGGCGTTCGCGTGCCAGTCTTACCTGACGCCCGACGAACCCGTGATAGCCACGGATGGTGTCGGCGATCTCGGCCAGGTAGCGCGCGCGCGCCGGCGGCACGATCGCATTCTTGCCCGACGACGCTTTCACGGCGACCGGCGCGAGCAGGCCCGGCTGTACGGCCAGGCCGTGCGCGGCCAGCGCCGGCAGCAGGCCGTGATAGAGCGCTGTCACGCCGTCGTCATTGAAGCGCGAGGCCTGCGTGCCGAACACCGGCATGTCTTCCGGGCGCAGGCTCCACTGCTCGCGATTGCGCTGCACCTGCTTGGCGACGTCGCGCAGCGCATCCTGCGCGCCCTTGCGGTCGAACTTGTTGATCGCCACGAAGTCGGCAAAGTCGAGCATGTCGATCTTTTCCAGCTGCGAGGCGGCGCCGAACTCCGGCGTCATCACATATAAACTCAGGTCGACGTGGGCCACGATTGCCGCATCGCCCTGGCCGATGCCGGAGGTCTCCACGATGACGAGATCGAAGCCGGCCACCTTGCAGGCGGCGATCACGTCGGGCAGAGCCTGCGAGATTTCGGAGCCGGCCTCGCGCGTGGCAAGCGAGCGCATGAAGACGCGCATGCGGCTGTCGCCCGCATCGCTCACGCCGGCCGACGGCCAGGGATTGATCGCGTTCATGCGGATGCGGTCGCCCAGCAGTGCGCCGCCCGACTTGCGGCGCGACGGATCGATCGAGATCAGGGCGATCGACAGGCGGTCGTCCTGGTCCAGCCGTAGGCGCCGGATCAGCTCGTCGGTAAGCGACGACTTGCCGGCGCCACCGGTGCCGGTGATACCCAGCACCGGCACCGTGGTCGCCGCCGCAGCCGCATGCAGGGCAGCCTTCAGCTCGGCGCCGATGCGGTTGTTTTCCAGCGCCGTGATCCATTGCGCCAGCGGGCGCTGGCGGCGGCTGAAGTCGGCGCCGGTGCTGCCAGGATTGCCGTTGTCAACCATCAGGCCGTCGAGCGACGTCGGCGGGGCCGCCGCGAGATCGACGTCGCAGGCCTGCATCATCGACACGATCATGCCCACCAGCCCCATGCGCTGGCCATCTTCGGGGCTGAAGATGCGGGCCACGCCATAGTCGTGCAGCGCGGCGATCTCGTCGGCGACGATGACGCCGCCGCCGCCGCCGAAGACCTTGATGTGGCCGCCGCCGCGCTGGCGCAGCAGGTCGATCATGTACTTGAAATATTCGACATGGCCGCCCTGGTAGCTCGACAGGGCAATGCCCTGCACGTCTTCCTGCAAGGCGGCGGTGACGATCTCCTCGACCGAGCGGTTGTGGCCCAGGTGGATCACCTCGGCGCCGTTCGCCATCAGGATGCGGCGCATGATGTTGATCGATGCATCGTGGCCATCGAACAGCGAGGCGGCGGTCACGAAGCGCACCTTGTTGACGGGCTGCCAGGCAGCGAGCTTTTGCGAAACGGACAGGTCGGTCATCGGGTCTCCAGTTTCTTGCCGCAGACCGGGACATGACGCCACGCGCTGCAGCCAGTTTTTTCGGTTTTTTCGAGTATAACGCGATTAATTTTGAGTAATTGTCTTGGCTGCAAGCGCGCCGGATCGCATGGAACGGATCGCCAGTCGACCTATACTAGTTGCATATTAGAACGATTTTTCGTGTGCCCGACCGTAGCAGTCCTAAAAAAACATCGTCAGGAGGCAGGATGCAGTTTCACAGGTTAATCGCGGCGGCCACCCTATTGTGCTGCAGCAGCACCCAGCTTGCATCGGCACAGCAGTTTGCCGGCCCCGACCTGGGCAAGCTGATGGCCACCGGCGGCGTCAGCCAGGTAGAAGGCGCAGGCGGCGGCGGCATCACGCCCTGGGCGCTGATCACCGGTTACGGCTCGCGCGACAGTTACGGCGGCAACGTGCACCTGTCAACCCTGCGCACGGCCGACTACTCGCTGCAGACCGGCGGCGTTGCAGTCGGCTTAGCCGACCGCTTCGAGGTCTCGCTGTCGAGCCAGCATTTCACGGGGCACAAGGCGCCGCTCGAGCGGCTCGACCTGAAGATGGATACCGTCGGCATCAAGCTCAAACTGGCCGGCGACGCGGTCTACGAGCAGGACCGGGCCATGCCGCAGGTTGCCATCGGCATGATGGCAAAGCGCACGCGCGGTGTCGGCGGCCTCGACGCGCTTGGTGTGACGAATGTGAAGCAGCTTGGCGCCACCAGCGACCATGGGATTGATTACTACGTCTCGGCCACCAAGATCTTCCTCGACCAAAGCCTGCTGGCAAACCTCACCCTGCGCGCGACCAAGGCGAACCAGATGGGCCTGCTCGGCTTCGGCGGCGACCGCAACGACAGCTACCGGCCGATGCTGGAAGGCTCGCTTGCCTACCTGGTCGACCGCAAGACGGCCGTCGGCGTCGAATACCGGATGAAGCCGCACAACCTCTCGGTCGATAACGAAAAAGCCTATTACGATGCGTTCGTCGCCTGGTTCCCGACCAAGCATCTGTCGGTCACCGCCGCCTGGGTGTCGCTGGGCGACATCACGGTGTTCAATCCGAAGCGGCAGAACGGCTACTACCTTTCGCTGCAGGCGGGTTTCTGATGACGACCCTGAAAGTGATGATCATGCAGAGCTACCTCAAGCCGCATTCCTTTGGCTGCCTGTTGCTGGCGGCCGCTGCCCTGGCCGGCGCGCCGGCGTATTCGCAGGTGCAGGACAGCGCGCAGCAGACGGCGTCGTCCGGCGTGCTGCAACCGGCAGGCGCAGCCGACGGCTTTTACGAACAGTTGGGCGGCAAGGACGGCGTGGCGGCAATCGTCGCGGAATTCGTCAGCATCATGCTGGCCGACAAGCGCATTGCCGACACCTTCGAAGGCGTCGACATGGATCGCCTGCACGCCAAGCTGGCCGAGCAGTTCTGCATGGTCAGCGGCGGCCCCTGCAGCTATACCGGCAAATCGATGCAGGAAGTGCACGAAGACATGAAGATCAACAATGCGCGCTTCAATGCCTCGGTCGAAGACCTGCAAAGCGCCATGACGCGGCGCGGCGTGCCGTCACGGGTGCAGAACCGGTTGTTGGGCAAGCTTGCGCCGACCCAGCGCAGCATCGTTACGCAGTGACGCAGTAATGTCGTGACGCAGTGATGCAGCCGATGCAGCCGATGCAGCGCCTTCCGGCACCGGCGCGCCGCCCGGCTTGCGGATTCGACCGGCGACATGACGGTTCGCCGGTCACGACTGGCCTTCCCGCAGCATCTCCACATGCAGGATGTGGTCTTCGTCATACGGCGCCGATGCAGTCCTGAAGCCGAAGCCGGCATAGAAGTCCGCCAGATGCAGTTGCGCACCGATGCGCACCGGCTGGCCGGGATAGAGCAGCTGGGCATGCTGCAGGCCGCGCGCCACCAGTTGCCGGCCCACGCCGGTGCCGCGCAGGGCCGGCGCCGACACCACCCGCCCGATGGCGCATTCGACGAATTTCGCGCCCGGCGCCAGGATGCGCAGGTAACCCGCCAGGATGCGCGCGCCGTCGTGCATCTGCCAGGCCAGCAGGTGAAAGGCGGTCTGGTCGCGCCAGTCGATGTCCGAAAAGATGCACTCCTGTTCGACCACGAACACGTCCTGGCGCAAGGCCAGCATCGCATAGACGTCGGCGGCCGACAGCGCCTCGAAGGCCGCCCATTGCCATGCCAGCGGCGCGCCGGCGCTCCCCTGCAGGGTGGTGGCGGCGCTCACCAGATGTCCACCCGCAAGGCGGCCGGTCGCAGCGGCGAGCGCGGCGCCGCACAGGCGAAGGCGGCGGCAAACTCCGGCATGTTGGCCAGCGGCGCCAGCACCCGGTATTTTTCCGGCGAATGCGGATTCGTGGCCAGCTGCAGGCGCAGTTTTTCGGGCCGGATGTTGGCGCGAAAGCTCTGCGCATAGGCCACGAAGAAGCGCTGCGCAACGCCGAGGCCGTCGATCTCGGCCGGCTGCGGGTGCGTCTGCTGCGCCAGCATCAGGGCCTTGAAGGCGATCTTCAGGCCGCCGAGGTCGGCGATGTTTTCGCCGGCGGTGAGCTTGCCGTTGATGCGCACGTCGTCGATCGGCATGATGTCGTCGTACTGCGCCTCGATGACCTTAACCCGGGATAAAAAAGCGGTTTCATCGGCCGGGCTCCACCAGCTCTTCAAATTGCCGGCGGCATCGAACTGGCGGCCCTCGTCGTCGAAGGCATGGGTGAGTTCATGGCCGATGGTCGCACCCGTATTGCCGTAGTTTGCCGCCGCATCGGCCTGCACATGAAACAGCGGCGGCTGCAGTATCCCGGCCGGGAACACCATCTCGTTCATCGTCGGATTGTAGTAGGCGTTGACGGTTGGCGGCGTCATGCCCCATTCGCCGCGATCGATCGGCCCGCCCAGTTTTGCCAGGTTGCGGCGAAACTCGAACTGCGCCGCCCGCAGCGAATTGCCGAAATACGACTGCTCGTCGATCTGCAATGTGCCGTAGTCGCGCCAGCGGTCCGGATAGCCGATCTTGACGACGACGGCGTCGAGTTTTTTCAGCGCCTCGGCCTTGGTGGCCGGCGTCATCCAGGCCAGCCCGTTGATGGTCTGGCGCATCGCCAGCCGGATGTTGGCAACCATGTCGAGCGCTTCGGCCTTTGCCGCCGGGCCGAAGTATTGTTCGACATACAGATCGCCGAGCGCCTCGCCGATGGCGCCGTCGATGGTGGTGAGCACCCGCTTCCAGCGCGGCTGCAGTTCCAGGGTGCCGGCCAGGATGCGGCCCTTGAAGGCGAAATCGGCATCGACGAACGGGGACGACAGGTCGCTCGCCGCGGCATTGACCAGCTGCCAGCGCAGGTAGGTGCGCCAGTGCGCCAGCGGCACCGTGGCCATCATCTTCGCCGACTCGGCAAAGAACAGCGGCTGGCCGACATTGAACTGTCCGGGTGCCGGCAGGCCGACGCCGGCGAAGTAGCTGCGCCAGTCGGCCTGTGGCGCGATCTTCCGCAGGCCCGCCAGGTCGACCAGGTGATACGAGGCTTGCGGGTCGCGCAGGGCCACCCTCGACAGCGACGCGCGCGCCAGCCGGGTTTCCAGCGCCAGCACGATTGCCGCATCCTGCGCCGCCGCCGCCGGTGTCTGGCCCAGCAGCGCCAGCATGCGCGCCACGTGCGACTGATATTGCGCGCGGATGGTGCGGGTCTTTTCATCCTGCTTCAGATAGTAGTCGCGGTCCGGCAGGCCGAGGCCGCCCTGGCCGAGCTGCGCGATGTAGCGCACCGTGTTCTTGGCATCCTGGTCGACGCCGAAGCCGAACAGCGGGCTCAGGCCGCTCGCATGAAAATGCCCGAGCAGCGCCGGCAGGTCGGCAGGCTTGTTCAGGCCGGCAATGCGCGCGAGTTCGCCTGCCAGCGGCGCCGCGCCGGCCGCCTCGATGCGCGCCTCGTCCATGCCGCTGCGATAGTAGGCGCCGACCATGGCCGCCGCGCGGCCGGACCTGATGCCGTCGGGCCCGGCGGACTGCGCCGCGGTGACCAGCGCCTTCAGAGCCGCCAGGTTGCGTTCGCTTACTTCGTCATAGGCGGTATAGCGCGAGCGGTCTGCCGGCACCGGATTGGCGGCGAGCCACTTGCCGTTCGCGTACTCGAAAAAATCCGTACAGGGATCGGCGTCGCGGTTCATCGTCTGTGGTTCGAGCACCAGCGCGGCGGTTGCGGGCAGGGCCTGCGCTATGGCGTCGCTGGCAGGCGCAGGCGCAACTGGCCCGGCGGACGCTGCGGCTGACACCGGCGCGGCAGCAAATGCCGTCAGGGCGAGCGCAATGGCAAGTGTGGCACGCAGCCGGCGCGGCGGCAGGCAGATATTTTTCAAGATGGCGGTCCTCGGGACGTAAGCGGGCGCACGCATGTGGCCGCATTGCAGGCAAGACTTAACAGGCAGAAAGTATAAGCGCAAGCGACGGCTTGCGCGTGATGATCGCCACCGGCCGGGCTGGCATGCGGCACTGGTGCTCGCCAGCGGCATGGCCGAAGTCGCCGGTGGCGCCGGCGTGCTGCTGGCGCGCACCCGGCAGGCCACGAAAGCCCGATGCCCGCTGCAATGCCGCACCGCGTCGTTCGGCCGACCATACAGGCAGTCGCGATGGTACGCCGGCAACCAACGCCTCCCGTTACAGTATAGAAAACACGGATGGCATCCTGCATTTTGCGGCATCCGTTTGTCTCCAGGCAACGGGAGCCGGCATGGGTCAGTGTCAGTCATCACGTCGCAACCAGGGTCAAGGCGCTGCGCCTGCAGCCAGCCCGGGCGGCGCGCCGCCGCAAACAAATGCAGCGACATCCCCGCTGCTGACCAATAGCGATGCAGACGGATCAGCCGCGGCCGGCGTGCACCGGCGCGCAACCGCCGGCGCCGTGCTCGCGGCTGCGCCGGCACTGCCGCGCCAGCGACAGGCGGCATTTGCCGCGCAGGCGGCGCCGGGCCCCATGCACGCAGTCCAGGCGCCGGCGTTCTCGCGTGCCGACATGCGCCAGCATGCGTGCGCAAGGGCAGGCCAGACCGCTGCCAACACGTACGGGCAGGTGCTGCATCCTTTTTCGCAGGCGCTGCGCGAACGCTATCCGCAATGCATCGCCAGCACGCGCAGCCGCGATCCGGCGGTAATCGTTCATGGCCAGGCTGCGCGGCGCTCTGAAAAAACACACGACGACGTCATGGTCCAAGGCTGCGATGGCAGGATCAGGCGCTTTCCGGTCGACCGCGGCACCTCCTTTTTGGTGCGCAACGGCTGGCCCGACGGCTCGCTGCTCTGTCTCGGACGCACGTTCATCAGCCAGATCGGCATGCTGTACGACGCCCACAAGGATGCCGTTTCGGAATCGATCGGCGGCTATGTCATCGATGCCGACACGCAGCGCCTGGTCTACAAGGTCGGCGATGCACCGGTGCGCTCCCTGCGCGCCGACATCGACGTCTTTCCGCTGCCGGGCGCAAAGTGGATGGTGCCGCAGACCGAATTCAGGGGATGCACGTTTGCCTGCGAAAAAATGCTGCTGCTCGAAGGCAGGTCGGCAGCGGAAGCAACCGCGTTGATACGCGATTTCGATCCCCACGACTACCGCCGAAAGGTCGGTGACGTGGCGGCGGCGCTGCGCGCATCGAGCCGACGCCTGCCCGAGGTCTTGTCGAAAACGCTGACAAGCGATGCCTGGATTGCGCTGCTGCGCAAATGCCTGGCAAGGCATGGCCCGGGCATTCTGAATGTCGACGGCCACGCCCGGATTCTGGACGCAATCGACACCACCGTCGACGGCCATGTCTTCACCATGCGCGATCCCTTCACCGGCAGTTTTTTGAAAATCAAAGACCATGAACAGTTCTGGTCGCCGGCCACGACGCTGAACCTGCAGGAAGGCGACACCGTGCGGCCGACCGACAGGCGAGCCCTGCGGAACCTGAGCGCCATCTTCCTGACGCAAACGGCGGCGCCGGACCAGGCGCCAGGGTAGGCCGCGCGGCTGCATCTGCCTGTGCGGCATTTTGCGCCACATCAGCCAAATGCCGATTGATGGCGTGCTTGCCGTCGGTGCGGGCACTTCAGTGCGCAGCGCTTCTCGAACCGATTGGTAAAACCGATCTTTCCGGGAGGCCGGCCATGACGGCATCTGATGTCTACCGAAACTGTCTTGCAGCCACCACCGGTGCGCTCCTGCTGGCCGGCTGCATCGCCACCGAAAGCACGCCGCCGCCCCGGCCGAGTGCGTCCAGGGCGGCGTTACAGCCAATCCAGTCGCCGCAGGGCCTGCCGCCCGCAGAACCGTTGCAGCCCGTGCAGCCCGTGCAGCCACTGCAGCCACTGCAGCCACTGCAGCCGGACGGCGCAGCCGAGCCGACTGCGCAGCCGCCAATGAGTTGCGAGATGTACCGGAAGATTACCCGCGTGATGACGCCGGCCGAGCAGCGCATCGTGATGCAGGCGCAGACCAAGGGTATGTCGCCGCAGATGCGGGCGCAGTATCTTGAGCGCATCCGGCATTGCAAGTGATCGGCAATAATTTCTATATATAAATAATTTTGCTGTTCGTAAGTCCTGAAAAATCCTAAGGTCAAGCCGGTTTGCCCGATCGATCCTGCCCGCTGAAAATGCAGTGGCCCGGCCGGATTTCAGGTTCGGCCCGGCGTCCTGGCTGAGACAACCAAATAGGATTTACACGAACATGCCCAACCCCATTAGTAAAACACTTGCCCGCCCATCACAAGACGTTACGCAGGCCGAGGCAGCGCAGCCGCCGCCTGCGGCTGATGCGACCAGCGCGACCAGCTTTCCCTTGGACAGGTTGCCGGAAAATCTGAAAACCCTGGTCGTCGGCAAGCTCGATCTGCCATCCATCAAGGCAGTGCGGCTTGCGAATGCCAGTTTTCGGCAGGCAGGCGCAGAGAACCTGCAGCTTGCTGAAATCCGGGCAAGCGAAATTTGCAATCTTGAAAAACTGGCAAAGGCTTTTCCGGACGGCGCCATCAGGATTGCTGGTTTCGGCCTCAATGCCGACGCTGAATTGCTGCAGTTGTCGCAGCTCAGTGCTGCGGTGCGCAGCAGAATTACCCGGCTGGACCTGCAGGGCAGTGCTGTCACCAACGCAGGACTGGCCCGCTTGGCTGGCATGGAACACCTCACAACGCTGAGCCTTGACAGCTGCAATGCGATTACCGATGCCGGCCTGACGCCTCTGAAAACGGCAAGCCGGCTGGAGTCGCTGAACTTGAGCTGCACACACATTACCGGCGCCGGCCTGGCGCATTTGCCGGCGCAGTTGCAATCGTTGACGCTAAGGAGTTGTTTCAAGATAAACGATGCCGGCTGGAGGCATCTGCGCGACCTGCCGGATCTGGAGTCGCTGGACCTGGCTGGCTCGAGCAGCCTTGCCGATGATGCGCTCTCGAATCTTGCAGGCATGGCGAAGCTGCACTCGCTTAACCTGAACCATTGCGGCGGCATTACCGACAATGGCCTTGCACCCTTGCAGGGCCTGACGCAATTGCGGTCGCTGCAGCTGGAGATGTCGACGCAAATTACCGACGAAGGGCTCGCGCATCTGCAGGCATTGTCGCAGTTGCAGTCACTGGATCTGGGTTTCTGCCAGGGCGTCAGCGATGCAGGGCTTGCGTATCTGCGAGGCATGACGCAGATGCGCACGCTGGACCTGCATGGTTGCGTGCTGATTAGCAATGCCGGGCTCGCCAATCTGCAAGACATGCTGCATCTGGCGTCATTGGATCTGTCGGGTTGCAGTGACGTGACCGATGCGGGGCTGGCCCATCTCGCCGGACTGACCCGCCTGCAATCGCTGGATCTGCGTTTCATTGGCGAGCTTGGCGACACGGGCCTGGCACAGCTTCAACTGCTGACGCGGCTGCAACTGCTGAAGCTGACGCCGAGCCTGCGCGTCACCGACACAGGCCTTGCAAATCTGCGCCACATGACGCAGCTGCAAACGCTTGACCTGTCGTATTGCACGGCAATTACCGCCGCCGGGCTCGCGCAACTGCGCGCCATGGCGCACATGCAGTCGCTCTGTCTGATGGGCTGCAGCGAAGTTACCGATGCCGCACTTGCGATGTTGGCCGGCATGACGCAGATGACGTCGCTCAACCTGCATGGCTGCGACAAGGTCAGCGATGCCGGGCTGGCACACCTGCGGCGCATGGCCGGGCTGCGTTCGCTCAATCTCAATGGATGCAACCGCCTCACCGATGCCGCACTCGTGCACCTGGCCGACATGCCGCAATTGCATTCGCTGCGCCTGGAGAGTTGTCCCGGGATCAGCGATGCCAAACGCCAGGAACTGAGGCAGAAAGGCACGCTCAAAGCAATGCTCCCGCCGGAACTGGATTAGCGCCGTGAAAATCCGGCCGGTATCGACCGTACTACGCAAAAGGGCGACGCCTTGATGAACGCACGCTTGCAGGGCAACGAAAAACGCGTCGCGCTCGTCACCGGCTCGACATCCGGCATCGGCATGGCAATCGCGCAGCGCCTGGCCAATGACGGTTTCACAATCGCCTTCCACTCGAAATCGTCGGTGGAAACCGGGCAAGGCCTGGCGGCGGCCCACCCCGGCGCGAGCTACACCCAGGCCGACCTGTCGCAGGAAGGCCAGGCCGGCCATCTGGTGTCGGACGTGCTGGCCAGGCACGGCCGCCTCGATGTTCTGGTCAACAATGCGGGGATCAGCGCCGTGATTGCCCATGGGTCGCTAAAAGCCGCAACCGGAAAAGTGTGGCGCGACCTCTATGAAGTCAATGTCGTCGCGCCATGGATGCTCGTTGCGGAGGCGGAAGCGGCGCTGCGGGCCGCATCGCGCGCCGATTGCCCGAGCTGCATCGTCAACATCACCTCGCATGCAGGTGTCAGGCCCAAGGGCGCCTCGGTGCCTTACGCCGCGAGCAAGGCAGCGCTGAACCATGTGACACAACTGCTCGCCCTCGCTTTGTCGCCGGCTATTCGTGTCAACGCCATTGCACCGGGACTGGTCGACACACCGCTGACCAGGAGCTGGACTGCCGCGCAGGCACTCTGGAACGAGCGCTCCCCGATGCGCCGGGGCGCGCAGCCGGACGAGGTCGCCCATGTTGCATCGATGCTGGTGTCGAGCACCTATCTCACCGGTGAGATCATCCTTTGTGACGGTGGTCTGAACCTGACGTAGACGCACTGCATTACCTTCACTCCACCGTCACCGACTTCGCCAGATTGCGCGGCTTGTCGACGTCGGTGCCGCGTGCCAGCGCCGTGTGATAAGCCAGCAATTGCAGCGGCACCACATGCAGGATCGGCGAGAGCAGGCCGTAGTGTTCCGGCAGGCGGATCACGTGAAGGCCGTCGCCCGAGCTGATGTGGGAGTCGGCGTCGGCAAACACATACAACTGGCCGCCGCGCGCGCGCACTTCCTGCATGTTCGATTTCAGCTTTTCGATCAGGGTGTCGTTGGGCGCGATGGTCACCACCGGCATTTCCTTGGTCACCAGCGCCAGCGGACCGTGCTTGAGTTCGCCGGCCGGATAGGCTTCGGCGTGGATGTAGGAGATTTCCTTGAGTTTCAACGCGCCTTCGAGGGCGATCGGATAATGCAGGCCGCGCCCCAGGAACAGCGCATTTTCCTTCTGCGCAAAAGCATCCGCCCAGGCGATGATCTGGGGTTCGAGCGCCAGCACGCTTTGCAGCGCAGTCGGCAGGTGGCGCAGGTTTTTCAGGTGCTGTTTTTCGGCGTCGGCGTCGAGCTTGCCGCGCATCTTTGCCAGCGTCAGCGTCAGCAAAAAGAGCGCGGTCAGCTGCGTGCTGAAGGCCTTGGTCGAGGCGACGCCGATCTCGGTGCCGGCCCGGGTCAGGTACGACAGCGTGGTTTCGCGCACCATGGCCGAGGTGCCGACATTGCAGATCGCCAGCGAATGTCGGTGCCCGAGTTCCTTCGCATATTTGAGTGCGGCCAGCGTGTCGGCCGTCTCGCCCGACTGCGAGATGACGACCACCAGCGCGTTCGGATGGACGGCCGGCGTGCGATAGCGGAATTCGCTGGCGATCTCGACGCTGGTGGGAATGCCGGCCACCGCTTCGAGCCAGTATTTCGCCGTCAGTCCCGAGTAGTAGCTGGTGCCGCAGGCGAGGATCTTGATCGCATCGACCTGGCCGAAGACGGCGGCGGCCTGCGCGCCGAACAGGTCGGGGTCGAAACCGACCACGCCTTCGAGCGTGTCGGTGATGGCGCGCGGCTGCTCGAAGATTTCCTTCTGCATATAATGCCGGTAGGGGCCCAGTTCGATGGCGCCCGAATAGGCGTTCACCGTCAACACCTTCCGTTCGACCGGCCGGTCGCTGCTGTCGGTAATCGCAATCGATCCGCACTGCACGTCGACCACATCGCCTTCTTCGAGATAGATGATCTGGTCGGTGGTGCCGGCCAGCGCCATGGCATCGGACGCCAGAAAATTCTCGTCCCGGCCGATGCCCACGATCAGCGGACAACCCAGCCGGGCGCCGACCACGCG
Organism: Herminiimonas sp.; assembly: GCA_025356535.1. GTDB lineage: Bacteria > Pseudomonadota > Gammaproteobacteria > Burkholderiales > Burkholderiaceae_D > JANXSS01. Next base: position 6,386 of record JANXSS010000133.1, on the reverse strand, counting down.
ATGCGGCTCGTCCTTGCAAAATACCGCGATGGCAAAGGCGCCGGTCAGGCGCTTGACGGCGATTTGCACCGTGCGCAGCAGGTCGCCGTCGTACAGGTGATTGACCAGGTGGGCCACCGCCTCGGTATCGGTCTGCGAATGGAAGACGTAGCCGAGCGCCTTGAGTTCGGTGCGGATCTCTTCATAGTTCTCGATGATGCCGTTGTGGACCAGCGCGATGCGGTCGACGCCGTCGCGGTCGGGTGAAAAATGCGGATGCGCATTGTCGGTCACCGGCGCGCCATGCGTGGCCCAGCGGGTGTGCGAGATGCCGGTGGTGCCGGTCAGGCCAGACTGGTCGATCTGGGCTTCGAGTTCGGCCACCCGCGCCACGCTGCGCGCGCGCTGCAATTGCGCGGCGCCCACCACCGCCACGCCGCAGGAATCGTAGCCGCGGTATTCGAGGCGCTTCAGGCCCTCCAGCAGGACCGGGATGATATTGCGCTTGGCGACTGCTCCGACAATACCGCACATAAGAAATCCTTAATTTTTCGATGAGGGTTGCCTGACTGGCCGCTGCCAGTTGTCAAGCGTGATCTGGCGGGTGCGCGACACCGTCAGCTTGCCGGCAGGCGCGTCGCGGGTCAGCGTGGTGCCGGCAGCGAGCGTGGCGCCGGCGCCCACCGTGACGGGCGCGACCAGTTGCGAATCGCTGCCGATGAAGACATCGTCTTCGATAACGGTACGGAACTTGTTGACGCCGTCATAGTTGCAGGTGATGGTGCCGGCGCCGATGTTGACGCGTGCGCCCATGGTCGTGTCGCCGACATAGGCCAGGTGATTGGCCTTGCTGCCGACACCGATGGTGCTGTTCTTGACCTCGACGAAGTTGCCGATGTGGACGTCGCTGGCCAGTTCGGTGCCGGGGCGCAGCCGGGCATACGGGCCGATCTGCGCTGCCGCGCCGATGACCGCATCCTCGATGTGGCAGAACGGCTTGATCGCGGCGCCGGCTGCCACCTTGGCATTGCGGATGACGCAGTTGGCGCCCACCGTGACATTGTCGGCCAGGACCACGTCGCCCTCGAAAACGCAGCCGACATCGATCGTCACGTCGCGCCCGCACGTCAGGCTGCCGCGAATGTCGATGCGGGCCGGGTCGGCCAGCGTCACGCCAAGTTCGAGCAGGCGATCGGCCAGCTCGCGCTGGTGGATGCGCTCCAGTTGGGCGAGCTGCACCTTGCTGTTGACGCCCAGGGTTTCCCAGATCGCGTCCGGCTGGGCCGACACCACCTCGACGCCGTCGGCCACTGCCTGCGCGACGATGTCGGTGAGGTAATACTCGCCCTGCGCATTGTCGTTCGACAGCGCCGCCAGCCAGCGTTTCAGGTGCGCCGTCGGCGCCACCATGATGCCGGTGTTGACTTCGGTAATGGCCAGCTCGGCTGCGCTGGCATCCTTCTGCTCGACGATGCGCACGATCCGGCCGGCTTGGCGCACGATGCGGCCGTAGCCGGTCGGGTCGGGCATTTCCACGGTCAGGATTGCCAGGCGGTCGGCGCCAGCGGCCGCGGCCAGGCGTTCGAGCGATGCGCCCCGGGTCAACGGCACGTCGCCATACAGGACCATGGTCGGCATGCCGTCGTGCAGGTACGGCTCTGCCTGCGCGACCGCATGGCCGGTGCCAAGCTGCGGCGCCTGGCGGGCGAAGGCCAGGGCCTGGTCCTTGAGCAGGGCGGGAACGGCATCGCCGCCATGGCCGTAGACGATGCACATGCCGGCTGGCGCCAGCGTGCGCGCGGTGTCGATGACGTGGCACAGAAGCGGCTTGCCCGCCAGCCGATGCAGCACCTTCGGCAGCGCCGATTGCATGCGTTTGCCCATGCCCGCGGCGAGAATGACTATGTTCATAGGAGCTTATTTGAAAGGAGGCAAAAGTTTAGCATGGGCATGCATTGGCTTATCGCCACGATTTTCATAATTGCAGGCATCCGTGCGATTCTGGCTGACTGCAATGGCGGGCGCCGGCCGATGGCAATCGGTCAAGGCCGTTTCAAGAGTGGTTCGACGGCCATTGGGGGCACTGCAGCCGTCGCAGCTGTTGCATGCGTAATAACCGGATCTCAACAACGCAGCGTATCGTAATGACAATCCGAGGGCGAGCGTTGAGGACTGTCAATGGCGCAGGTTCGGCAAAGTCATGCCGCAGGCCGATGGCCGCAGCCGGTCGAGCAGTTACCGCTGCAGCGGCGCGTCGTGCCGGTGTGTGTGTTCTTCGGCATGCCGCCCGCCATGCGGCGCAGCCTGCCGTTCGCCGTGCACCGGGCCGTGCGCCATGCGATGCGCGCCGGCATGATGACGTTCGCGTTGCTCGGCAGGACCAAAGTCATGCGCGGCCCCGGCTGCAGGATTGGCACGACCGTCCGGCAGCGGTGCCGGCGCTGCCACGTGCAGCGCACGGGGTGCCACCGGCGATCCCTCGGCATGATGCGCCGGCAGTGGTCGCGCTGCCGGCAGCGCCAGCATGGCCGGTGCGGCCGCTGCCGGCGTGGCCGGTACCTCGCGCCCACGCGGACTGACCCGGCGATCCTGGACATGCGCCTGGCGCAGCAAGGCGGCAGGCTGCACGACGCCGGCCGCCTGCTGCGCTTCGGCCTGCCGCTGCCAGCCTCCACCGGCCGGGCGCTCCCTGTAAAAGCGGTTCACCTGCGTCATGCTGATGTTTTGCGTGATGTTGACCTGCTGTACGTAGGTGCGCGAGACCGGATAGGGCGGTACATAAACCTCGCGCGGCGCCAGCGGAAACCAGCCTCCCGAGGGCGGACTCGACGCATGCAGCACAAGGTTCCAGTTTTGCGCGCCGCGCCAGCCCACCAGCGCCGGCGCCCAGACCGGACGCGCGACGACAGCGCCCGGCGTCCAGCACCAGCGGCTGTCGATGCTGACCCAGCGGCCGTAGTGCGACGGCGCATACCCCCAGGGCGCATTGTCGATCCAGGTCCAGCCCCAGGGCGCTACCCAGAGCCAGCGGCCCGATCGATACGGCGCCCAGCCAGGCGCCACCACACTTGGTATCCAGACCGCGCCGTACTCGGCGCTTTCACGCCAGACGCCGTGACGGTCGAGTTCCTCGTAGCCGGTGGTCTCCGGCGAGACGTAGCGCGCGCTCGCCAGGTGGTCGTCGCTGCCGTCGCGTGCCAGGGCCCAGGCGTCGAAGGCGTCAAAGGCCCGGGGTGCCTGCAGATCGGTGATGCGGCTCACGCCGTCGCGGCTTTCCATGACGCTGCCGGCTGCCAGCAGGACGCCACCCTGCGCAGTGCCGGTCGCATCGAAGCGCGCCATGCCATCGATTGCATGCGCGCTGGTTGCACCGTGACCAGTGTCGATGCGCAGGCGTCCCGGCTGTTGCAGCACGATCCGGCCCTGCGGTGTCTGCAGGCTGAATTCACGCACGATCTCGGGATTGCGCAAGCGCACGGTCATGCTGCCTTGCGCCAGGTACAGATCGACACGCGCATCGTCGAGCGCCAGTACATGCAGTTCGGACTGGCCATTGAGCCGCACGACCGTCGAGCCGACGCGCAGTTCGGTGCGCGCGCCGCTTGCAGTGGTGACTACGTTGGCAGCAGTCAGTGGCCAGTTGATCGCAGCCGGAACCGGCTCGCTCTGGTCGGTGCTGCGAAAATCCACCGCGCCTTCGACGATGGCGATCCGGCCGACCCTCGCTGCCGGATCCGCCAGCGCCGCCGTGCTCGCCAGGCAAAGGCAAGCGAGAAAAATGCCACGCAGCTCTGACAGCAAGGAAATGGAAGGTTTCATGACGTTGTTCCAAAACGACATCGTGGTTCGATGCCTATGGATTACAACGCGCCGGACCTGGACTCGCCTACCGAAATTACATTCGCTTTCATGATATGCCGCAAACCTTCAATCCTTTAGCCTCGCATGCCTCGCATGCCTCGCATGCCTCGCACGGCTTGCGTCGAGCGCCTGTGCCGATCCAGGATCAGGATGTTGGATGCAGCGGGATGACCGTCGAAAGCAGGGATGGGGCAGTCGTCGTACACGGCTCGTCGTCGAAGGCGATGTCACCGCCATCGATTGCAGCACCGGTCACCTGCAGATCCTTGAAGGCAAACAGATTGCGGTCCATCAGATGCGACGGCACCACGGTCGACAGCGCCGCGAAGATGCTGTCTACCCGCCCCGGAAACTTCTTGTCCCAGTCGCGCAGCATCGCCTTGGTCTGCTTGCGCTGCAGGTTTTCCTGGCTGCCGCACAGGTCGCAGGGAATGATCGGAAAGTTGCGCACCTCCGCATAGCGGCTGGTGTCGGCTTCCTTCACGTAGGCCAGCGGGCGGATCACGATATGGCGGCCATCGTCGGACTGCAGTTTCGGCGGCATGCTTTTGAGCTTCCCGCCAAAAAACATGTTCAGGAAAAAGGTTTCGAGGATGTCGTCGCGATGATGGCCGAGCGCGATCTTGGTCGCGCCCAGCTCATCGGCGACCCGGTAAAGGATGCCGCGGCGCAACCGCGAACACAGCGCGCATGTCGTCTTGCCTTCTTCGACGACGCGCTTGACGATGCTGTAGGTGTCCTGGTTCTCGATGTGGAACGGCACGTCGAGCGCCGTCAGATATTCGGGTAGCACATGCGCCGGAAAATTCGGCTGCTTCTGGTCGAGGTTGACGGCGATGATCTCGAAGTCGATCGGCGCGCGCTGGCGCAGCGTCATCAGGATGTCGAGCAGCGCATAGCTGTCCTTGCCACCCGACAGGCAGACCATGACGCGGTCGCCGGCCTCGATCATGTTGAAGTCGCCGATCGCCTGCCCGGCCAGGCGGCACAGGCGCTTGTGCAGCTTGTTGTTTTCATGGGCGATCTTTTCGGCCTGGCGCACGGAAGGAACGGCGGCGGTCTCCAATCAGGCCTCCTTGATCCTGAAGACCTCGACGCCGACCGCTTCGCAATCCGGATACACGTCCGGCTTTTCCGTCGACACGCGCGCGGCGCGCACCTTCGGATGGGCCAGCATGGCTGTCACGATGTCGTCGCACAGGGTTTCCTGCAGGTGGACATGGCCTTGCGCCATGCGCCTGGCAATCGTGGTGCGGATGAAATCGTAGTCGACTACTTCCTCGAGCTGGTCGCCGCGCGGGGTGGATACGGCCAGCGGAATGAACAGGTCGACGTTGATCACCACGCGCTGCTCGCCTTTCTTTTCGAATTCATGCACGCCGATATTGATCAGCAGTTCATAGTTGCGCAAAAACAGGCGGCGGCAGTCGGACAGGGCGGGATGGAACAGGGTGGAGAGCATGGCAGCGATCAGGTTGGCAACAGGTGGAAAACAAATGGAAAAAGGTGCGTCGGCAAAAATTCAGGTTGCCAGGAACATGACGTCGCGCGGCAACGGCGTCAGGTGCTGGCCGCCGTCGACCACCAGCGTGGTGCCGGTAATGGCCGGCGAAGCGGCGACGAAGCAGACGGTCGCTGCAATGTCTTCGGGCGTACTGGAGCGCCCCAGCAGCGTCGCGGTGTGGGCTTTCGCGAAACCCGCTTCGGCCTGGTCGCCCGACACCAGCGTCAGGCCGGGCGCCACGCCGACCACCCGCACGGTGGGTGCGAGCGCCTGGGCCAGCATGGTGGTGGCGCAGTGCAGGCCGGCCTTCGACAGGGTGTACGACAAAAAATCCGGATTCAGGTTGAACAGCTTCTGGTCCAGCAGGTTGATCACCACGGCCCGGCTTCCTGCCGGCGTGGCGGCATGCAGCGCCTGCGCCAGCAGGATCGGCGCGGCCAGGTTGGTCTGCATGTGACGCGCCAGCAAGGCGCCGGTAAAGCCGGCGGCGTCGTCGAATTCGAAGATCGATGCATTGTTGACCAGGCACGACACCGGCCCGAAGGCCTCGTTTGCCCGCGCGACCAGGGCGGACGTTGCCGCGCCATCGGCCAGGTCGCACTGGATGGCCACTGCGCGCCGGCCGAGCGCCTCGATGGCGGCCACCGTCGCCTGCGCCTCGATCTGCGAATTGCCGTAGTGGACGACGATATCCCAGCCGGCACCGGCCAGGCCGAGTGCGATGGCGCGGCCGATGCGGCGCGCCGCACCGGTAACCAGTGCAACTTTCTGCGCATCTTTTTGCTGGAATGCGGTCATATGCGTCTCCACCCTGTTTTTCAATACAATAGAGCCATGCAACTGCAACTGCCCGAACCGTCCCTCGATGCGCTCAATGCCTCGCGCGCACTCCAAACCCTGATCGCCAACGACATCCGCCATCATTCCGGCTGGGTCACGTTCGCGCGTTTCATGGAGCTGGTGCTGTATGCGCCCGGCCTCGGCTATTACAGCGGCGGCGCCGCAAAACTTGGCAAAGACGGCGATTTTACAACCGCGCCGG
>JANXSS010000109.1 GCA_025356535.1 Herminiimonas sp. | reverse complement strand
GCATCCTGCGCAACCACCAGCGCACGGCCGACGGCGTCTTGCGCGACACGGTCGTGTTTTCCATCATCGAATCGGAATGGCCGACCGTGCGCCGGCATCTGCAATTCAAGCTCGCCCGCCCCTGAGAACATCATGCTGATCGATTTTTTCTTTACCTTAAAAGACGCAAAGATTCCGGTCTCGATCAAGGAATTCCTGATCCTGCTCGAAGCGATGCAAAAGAACGTGATCGGGAACTCCGTCGACGAGTTCTATTTTTTGTCGCGCATCACTCTGGTGAAAGACGAGGCGCATTTCGACAAGTTCGACAAGGCTTTCGGCCTGTATTTCAAGGGCATCGACGCGGTCTTCGAAAAGAATGCCGACATACCGCTGGACTGGCTGATGAAACGCATGCAGCGCGAACTGACCGACGAGCAGAAACTGCAACTGGAAAAATTCGGCTACGACAAGCTGATGGATCGCCTCAAGCAATTGCTCGACGAGCAGAAGGGCCGCCATGAAGGCGGCAACAAGTGGATCGGCACCGGTGGCACTTCGCCCTTCGGCAATGGCGGCACCAATCCGGAGGGCATCCGCATCGGCGGCGAAGGCGGCAAGCGCACCGCGGTAAAAGTGTGGGAAGCGCGCGCCTACCGCGATTACGACGCCGAGCGCGAACTGGGCACCCGCAACATCAAGGTCGCCCTGCGCCGCCTGCGCAAGTTCGCCCGCGAAGGCGCCGACGAGGAACTGGCGCTCGACGACACCATTCGCGCTACCGCCAACAATGCCGGATACCTGGACATCCGCATGCAGCCCGAGCGCAGGAACAAGATCAAGGTGCTGATGCTGCTCGATGTTGGCGGCACCATGGACGACCACATCGCCCGCACCGAAGAACTGTTTTCCGCCTCGAAGACAGAATTCAAGAACATGGAGTTCTTTTACTTCCATAACTGCGTCTACGATTATCTCTGGAAGAACAACCGGCGCCGCCATGCCGAGCGCTTTCCGACCTGGGACATCCTGCGCAAGTATCCGGCCGACACCAAGCTGATCTTCGTCGGCGACGCCACCATGAGCCCGTATGAAATCCTGCAGCCGGGCGGCTCGGTCGAGTACGACAATCCCGAGGCGGGCGCGGCCTGGCTGCAGCGCTTTACCAGCGCCTTCCCGAAGTTCATCTGGTTGAATCCCGAGCCGGAGGGCTTGTGGCAGTACCGGCAGTCGATCGCCGTGATCCAGCAGCTGATGAGCCACCGGATGTTCCCGGTGACGATCGAGGGCCTGGAGCGCGGCATGCGCTTGCTGAGCAAATAGCTCACGCACCGGCGGCCTGCCGTTCTTGCGGCGCCGCCATCGGTGGCCGGATGACGGCGTATGCTTTTGCCCACAGTCACCTTCTTGATTTTTCATTAGAATGCACCACTTCTGCCGGAACCTCCCGCGCCGGCTTGCGGGTGGCATGCCCTGGCACCGCCTTTTACCGGAAATTCAGACCACCACGCATGGCAACCAAAAAAGCACCACAGTCGGATTACAGCGAATCGTCCATCCGCGTCCTGAAGGGCCTGGAGCCCGTCAAGCAGCGTCCCGGCATGTACACCCGCACCGAAAATCCCCTGCACATCATCCAGGAAGTCATCGACAACGCCTCCGATGAAGCGCTGGGCGGGCATGCGAAGCAGATCATGGTCACGCAAAATGTCGACGGCAGCATCAGCGTCGAGGATGACGGCCGCGGCATACCGGTGGGCATGCATCCGGAAGAAAAGGTGCCCACCGTCGAAATCGTCTTCACCCGCCTGCATGCCGGCGGCAAGTTCGACAAGGGTTCCGGCGGCGCCTATGCGTTCTCGGGCGGCCTGCACGGCGTCGGTGTCTCGGTCACCAATGCGCTGTCGACGCGGCTGGAAATCACGGTCTGGCGCGAAGGCGGCATGCACCAGATGGCGTTCGCCGACGGCGACGTGATCGAAAAACTCAAGACCCGGCCGATCGGGCGCGAAGAGAAAAAGTCCGGCACGCGGGTCACCGCCTGGCCGAATCCGAAGTATTTCGATTCGCCCGTGATTGCGATTGCCGACCTGCAGCGCCTGTTGCGCTCCAAGGCCGTGCTGCTGCCCGGCGTGCGGGTGACGCTGACCATTGCGAAAACCGGCGAAGTCCAGACCTGGCAGTACGACCAGGGCTTGCGCGGCTACCTGGTCGAGTCGCTGGCGCAGAGTTCCGGCGCCCAGCCGGTCATTCCCCTGTTCGAGGGGGACCAGTATGCCGGCGCTGACGCCGAAGGCTTTGCCGAAGGCGAAGGCGCGGCCTGGGTGGTGGCCTGGACCGAGGATGGCAACGTGGTGCGCGAGTCGTACGTGAATCTGATACCGACTTCGGCCGGCGGCACCCACGAGTCCGGCCTGAGGGAAGGCCTGTTCGGCGCGGTCAAGAGCTTCGTCGAGATGCATGCGCTGCTGCCCAAGGGCGTGAAACTGCTGCCGGAAGACGTCTTTGCACGGGTGTCCTTCGTGCTGTCGGCAAAGGTGCTCGATCCGCAGTTCCAGGGCCAGATCAAGGAGCGCCTGAATTCACGCGATGCGGTGCGGCTGGTGTCGACCTTCTGCAAGCCGCCGCTGGAATTGTGGCTCAACGAACACGTCGAGTACGGCAAGAAGCTGGCGGAACTGGTGATCCGCCAGGCGCAGTCGCGCCTGCGCTCGCTGCAGAAGGTGGAAAAGAAGAAATCCTCCGGCGTGGCGGTCCTGCCGGGCAAGCTGACCGATTGCGAATCGAATGACGTCACCCGCAACGAACTGTTCCTGGTCGAAGGGGATTCGGCCGGCGGCTCGGCCAAGATGGGGCGCGACAAGGAATTCCAGGCGATTCTGCCCTTGCGCGGCAAGGTGCTGAACTCCTGGGAAACCGAGCGCGACCGGCTGTTTGCCAACAACGAGATCCACGACATGGCGGTGGCCATCGGCGTCGATCCGCATGGCGTCAATGACAGCCCCGACATGTCCGGCCTGCGCTATGGCCGCATCTGCATCCTCTCGGATGCGGACGTCGACGGCTCGCACATCCAGGTGCTGTTGCTGACCCTCTTCTTCAAGCATTTCCCGATGCTGATGGCAAAGGGCCACATCTGCGTGGCGCGCCCGCCGCTCTACCGGGTCGATGCACCGGCGCGCGGCAAGAAGCCGGCGCAGAAGATCTATGCGCTCGACGACGGCGAACTCGAAGCGATCCAGGACAAGCTGCGAAAAGACGGCGTAAAGGAAAACGGCTGGTCGATCTCGCGCTTCAAGGGCCTGGGCGAAATGAATGCCGAGCAGCTCTGGGAAACCACCATGAATCCGGATACCCGGCGCCTGTTGCCGATCACCCTGGGCGCATTCGACCAGGCCGCGTCCGAGTCGCGCTTCACCATGTTGATGGGCAAGGGCGAAGCGGCAGCCCGGCGCGCCTGGATCGAGGAACATGGCAACGAGGCGGAAGCGGATATCTGATGGCGTCATTGCCGCAGCCGCGCCTGCAGAGCCCGCAGAGTCTTCTTTTGCGACTGCGCGCGCGCATCTCGCGGCTGCGCGCACACGGCTTTGCCCTGCTGGCGCTCGTGCTGGCAATGCTGGCCGCGCCCGCCGCACGGGCCGATGTCTACGGCTACATCGACGCCGAGGGCATGGCGCATTTTTCACCGGTGAAGATCGACGAGCGCTACCAGATTTTCGTGCGCGGCGACCAGCAGTTCGATTCGGCGCAGTTTGCCAGCGCGCCGGCAGCGCCGGCGGCGGTTGTGGCAGGCCGGCATTCGCCGCTGTTTCTGTACCTGGTGCAGCATCCGAACCTGAAGAAATACGAAGCGCTGCTGAACCAGGCAGCGCTGGACTTCAGCCTGGAGCCGGCGCTGCTCAAAGCGATCATGGCAGCCGAATCGGGTTTCAATCCGACGGCGGTCTCGCCCAAGGGCGCGGTCGGCCTGATGCAGCTCATGCCGGCGACCGCCGAACGGTACGGCCTGGCAGCTGACGCGAAAAAGACCGTCGGCCAGAAACTGACCGATCCGAAGACCAACATCCGCCTGGCCGCGCGCTATCTGCGCGACCTGCGCCAGCTGTTTCCCGACAAGCCCGACCTGGTGATCGCTTCCTACAACGCCGGCGAAGGCGCCGTGCAACGCTATCGCAACACGATTCCGCCCTATCCGGAGACGCGCAACTACGTGCAGCTGGTCACGCAGTTCTACCAGCTCTACCGGCCGGCGCCACCTGCAACGGCGCCGATGGCGGCAGGGCCCGGTCGGCGGCGCGTGCAGATGACGATTCCGGGACGCGGCAACATGCCGGCGCCGGCCGAAAACCTGAGCGCCTCCCCATTGGTTTCACCGTAATTTCGCCGTAGTTTCGATTCAACTGCCCACGACTGAAAACGAATGAACGATCAAGCATCACTTTTCGACAGAACTCCGGCCGACGGCGGCGAGTCGCTGACGCTGGCCACCTTTGCCGAACGCGCCTATCTCGACTATGCCATCTCGGTGGTCAAGGGCCGCGCCCTACCCGACGTGGCCGACGGCCAAAAACCGGTGCAGCGCCGCATCCTTTACGCAATGAACGAACTCGGCCTGAACGCTACCGCCAAGCCGCGCAAATCGGCGGCAGTGGTCGGCGACGTGCTCGGTAAATTGCACCCGCACGGCGACCAGTCGGTGTACGACGCGCTGGTGCGTATGGCGCAGGATTTCTCGTTGCGCTATCCGTTGATCGACGGTCAGGGCAACTTCGGCTCGCGCGACGGCGACGGCGCTGCCGCGATGCGTTACACCGAAGCGCGTCTGACACCGATCAGCAAATTGCTGCTCGATGAAATCGGTATGGGCACGGTCGACTTTCAGCCCAATTACGACGGCTCGACTGAAGAACCGAAGCTGCTGCCGGCACGTCTGCCGTTCCTGTTGCTTAACGGTGCCTCCGGTATTGCGGTTGGTATGGCGACGGAAATTCC
>JANXSS010000094.1 GCA_025356535.1 Herminiimonas sp. | reverse complement strand
AACTGGACACCAATCGGAATTGTGCACCTGAATCCCGACCGGCAGGCGGACGAAAAAACCGGCTTGCAGGCATCGCAATTCGAGTTAAAAAAAGCAGCTTGAAAAAATGGTTTAGGCGACAACTAGGTTGACAACTACCGGGACACGGAAGTGGTCCAAAGCGGCGCGAATCTGAAAATCGTGAATTGCAACTGCACCTTGTCAAAGTAAAAACGACATAGCCGGATAGAGCCACGAATCATGAAGAAATTTTCGATATTTGAGCACCCAGACCGTCGGTTGGAAGCGCTTAAGCAAGGATTTTCGATTCCCGGTTTGCTGGCGGGTGGACTTTGGCTGTTACGGCACGGGGTATGGCTGTTTGGGACTATTGCAACGGTGGCCGGTCTTGGTGTGTACGCGCTATTCCCTAGGCCCGCTGGCTATTTGTACGAGATTCCGTATGGCTACCGGTTCGGGCTCGCCGACGTGTTGAACCTGGGAATTTGTGTCTTTGTTGGGCTTTTGGGTAACAAATGGCGCGTCGCGTCCCTCTTGGAAAGGGGGTTCGAGCAGGTTTGGACTGAGCAGGCTGCAACTGTTAATTGTGCCAAAGGTGCCTAATTGCGCCGCAACTCCATGGGGGACTTCATGCGGACAGGCGTTCGAAGAGAGCCCTCGTGAATCGCGAATGGTGCGGCGTTCATCCTTTTACATAACAACGGAGCCCGCAACTGCAGGCGCTTCACTTGTGACTTACCAAGCCTAGGTAGACGCGCAGGGCCCGCTGCTGGTTCGGGCTGCGCCGGCTTCTGCCGGGCATTCGCGGGAGGAGATGATGGCTCTGGCTGCTTTGTAGGCGGGGCTTTCGGCGACACGTCTGGCATGTAGGCTCCACGAAGCAAGACTCAACTCAATCGACGGTTTTTCCTGGCTGCAATACCTAAAACGGGCAATCGTCGAGAGTGCATGTTGCCAGCAATGGGCCCTCCACGGGCTTTGGCGACAGTGTTGTTCCCATTGATTTCAGGCAGCGCCGGCAGGTGACATTTGCTGCTTCATGGGTGTAGTAGCCCCGTGACCAGCCGCGGCCGTCATGAGCTTTGGCGTGGCACAGTGGCTCACAAGAGTACTCAGCGCGCGGTGCGATATTGAGATGTCGAATAGTCATACGTTTACCTTTCGGTGGAGAGGTGTCGCGATGCAGTTATTGCGCGTGCTCATCGAGTCGCTGCAGCGCAGCTCGAATAGCAAGGTGCTTTGGCGAGCCCGTTCGAACTTTTCCTATGCGACAGTCGCTGTCTTCCCAAACAGCCGTATTGCGCTCAAACGGTTGCGCCAAGACGTTCCCGTCGCAGGGACCAAGGGCATTGTGATAAACCTCGAGCAGCCCGTGCCGCACACGGCCGACCCATTGCCACGTGATGCCATATTCGAGGTCGTGCCGTCGGAGGAACGCTAGAAACCGGGCGGTAGTCTGCGCGGCAGGCTCGTTGAGCAGGGGGGTGTAGGGTGAATTCATTTGATGCCTCCTGTTTTCCGCGGCACCGTTGCTGCGGTAAAACGTATAGGCATCACACCCCCAGATGACTCCAGAATTGTTGCATTGAAGCAATAAAAGCCCGGTGTCGGAGTGGGTCGTCAGCAATTTGCGAGGATTTAGCAGGGAAATTGAGGTGCAACAAATGCGAAGACGAGACGATAAGTCTGCTGATTTTGAGTTCGCATGCACGAGACGCTGTCATGACCGGCGGGTGCTATGTCAAAAACGCGGTGCCGTAGGTTGTCGGCGTGCATAACAGCATCACTTCAAAGCTTCATGCCTGGCTTCGTTGAACGAGGAAGGGGGGCATTGCCAAAGCTTGGAAGTCCGGAGCCGGGAGGCGTGGCATTCCCAACTTAGAGCACCAGACCACTTGCATTTGTAGGTGCTCCGGGGGCATGTCATCGGCGCGAGCAGAAAATTTCCTTGGATGAGCAGTCCGCCGAACGCTGCTCGACGCTGTCAAGTGTTTTTAACCAGGAATAGTTCCGCTAACGTCAAGCGCAAAGTTTTAGGTCAAGTGCAACAACTCGACGAACGAGTGGACATAGTAAAACCTGTCGCAGATTTGTCGCAAAGCCGAAACCAAAACAGACCACTCCTGACCACACAATGACGCGTCCATAGAAAATCAGCCCCGACGTAAGGGGCTGATTTACAAGGAAAAGCGGGTGTTTTATTGGTTATCTGAGCGGGCGCTCAAACACGAAGATTGGTGGAGGCGGCGGGAATCGAACCCGCGTCCAGAAGTACTCTACAGACAGTTCTACATACTTAGTGCTGTCATTTGATTTGATCCGGCCGACGCGGACGCACACGCTGCGGCAAGACGAGTCACCTTGGATTTAACGCTGGCCAAGTGACCCGGCTTTGCGCGATTCCCTGTATATGACTCTACTGCTGTTGCCAGCCCACCCCAGGGAAGAAGTGGTGTAGAGCTAACCGGTTATTAAGCGGCTAGTGCGTACGAGTTATCGTTTGCAGTTAAGTTTTTTCTGGTTGTATTTACGAGGTAGCCAGCCCTCGGTATGCCCTGCGCTGCTTTGCAACCCCTGTCGAAACCAGGTCGCCCCCCGGGTTTCATTGTAGCGCAATTGGGGGCCGATGCACGGTGTCTGTGACGAACAGGCGTTGTCGCCGCCTCTTGAGCCCTGCAGCCCGGCAGCCCGCAGCCTTGCGCTTTCACGCTTCCGATTCGGGGTCCGCCCGCGCCGCGACCTGCTTTGCCATGCGGGTCAGCAGGGCATCCCGCTTTGCCGCACCCTTGGTTGCCAGGATGGCGCGCAACAAGGTCTGATAACCCGTGGCAAGGTCGGTCGGCAGCTTCAGTATGTCCATCTGCAAACTCAGCAGCTGCTCTTCCTTGGCTTTCGCCATGCTTGCCACGCTGCCTTGGAAATGTACGTTAACCGAGGTTTTTACGAAAGATTGCCAGCCCGTAGCCTGGGATAGCGCGGCGTCTTGGTGTGCGACGGCCGTGCGCACGTTCGCCTCGAGCATTTTCAACAGCGCGCTTTGTCGCGCCGGGTTGGCGGCCCGCAGCGTGTTGTCGAGCAGTCGCCGGTAGCGGCTTGCCTCTGCAGCGGGCAGGGCCGGCAGGGTGGCCCGAATGGAGTCTTCCAGCAATTTGCCGGCGTCGCTGCTGTCGACGTCCATCGGTTCCTGGGGGCTGCCGTCGACCGGGTTTTGCACTATCCTCGATGGCATCAGCGATGCTGGCGAATAGGCAAAGCGTGCAGGATTGGTTTCGCTGCGCTTGGTCAGCGGCAAAAAACCCAGACGTGCCAGAACACGCGACTTGACGGGACGCGCATCGGCCGGCGCCGGTGCTGTCGGCTGTCCTGCCGCAGACGTCGACGCGGTTTCGTCCGCTGCTGGCGTCGCCCTGGGTAGACCCGGTCGCGACGGGAAAATGCGGTTGACCATCTGCTACTTTCGGAAATCAATTGGCCGCGCGAACGGTACCCGGGTAGAGCGCTATCGATACCCTCTGGCTGGATCGCCCGATCGCCACGTATGGCGGGACAGGATTAACTGAGGGAATTCAACGTAACCTTGCGAAAAGTCATTAATTTCCTTAGACAATACGCAGTACGTTGTTCCACATCAATTCAAAAATTGCTCTCTTGCCAGAGTGAAAGATGCCAGTGGCTAGGATGCGATGTCGAGGATATCGAGCCGGGAAAGGATGTCCAGCGGCTGCCCGAGCAACATGTCGGCGCCCCAGGATTGTGGTTGTGTGGCGCCGCAATAGCCCCACGCGGCAGCCACCGTGACCATGCCAGCGGCGCGGCCTGCTTCGATGTCGCGCAGGTCGTCGCCGACGTACCAGCAATAATTTTCCGGAATGCGCAGGCGGCGTGCAGCCTCCAGCAACGGCGCCGGATGGGGCTTTGCATGCGCCGTCGTGTCGCCGGAGATGACGCAGCCGGCATGTTGCAGGCCGATCAGCGGCACCAGGCGATCGGTCAGGCGTGCCGCCTTGTTGGTAACGATGCCCCACGCGATACCGCGCTTGGCCAGTGCGTCGAGAAGGTCGACGACACCGGTAAAAAGTGTCGACTGCGCAGCGATCGACGTCGTGTAGTTTTCCAGGAACGCAATGCGCAGGGATTCATACTGCGGATCGTCCGCGCTCATGCCGAAGGCTGCGCCGATCAGGCCGCGCGCGCCCGCAGAAGCGACCGGACGCAGCAGTGAATAAGCAACAGCCGGCAGGCCACGATCGGTGCGCAGCCGATTGACCGCGGCTGCAAGATCTGGCGCAGTATCGGCAAGCGTGCCGTCGAGATCGAAGAGGATCGCCCGAGGCGTCCGGTGCAGCGCGGTTGCTGTTGCAGCGCCTGCGGGGACG
>JANXSS010000086.1 GCA_025356535.1 Herminiimonas sp. | reverse complement strand
CGCGAAGTCGGCACCGGTTACTTCGATGCGGTCACCCAGGCAATCCAGCAGGGCAAGTCGTCGACCACCGCGCTGCACGGCTCGACCGAGGATGAACAGTTCTTCGACAAGAAAGTCGCGTAAGCACCGGCCAACAACTGGTGTCACAAGCAGAAACGCATCCCTGGTGGATGCGTTTTTTTTCGGCTTGTGCAAATCCGCGCGGTTTCTTAATAGACTTTCGAGCAACAGTTGATAGAATGCGGAGCGTTGGCGCAGTGCGCGCAGCGCAATCCCGCGCGGTCGCCATGGATGCCGCCTTTCGTGCCGCGTACCATGCTGCCGATCAGGCCGCGTATCATGCTCCCATCGTGCCGCGCATTACGCCGGATATCACGCTGCGCACCACGCTGCGCATCGCGCTGCGTCCCCTGCCGTTCCGACAACAGCGCGCCGCCGTTAATCATTCTCGTTCAAGATCGAATTCCTATGCTCAGTTACCGCCATGCCTTCCACGCCGGCAATCACGCCGATGTGCTGAAACACGTGGTCACCATGCAGCTGCTTGCCTACCTGGGGCAGAAGGACACGCCCTGCATGTACATCGACACGCATGCCGGCGCCGGCATGTATGCGCTCGATGGCGGCTATGCTGCAAAAAATGCCGAATTCGAAACCGGCATCGCCCGGCTGTGGGACCGGCGCGATCTGCCGGCGCCGCTGCAGGAGTACGTGCGGCTGGTCAAGGCGATGAACCCGAGCGGCAAGATGCGCTATTACCCCGGCTCGCCCTATGTCGCCGACAAGACCTTGCGGGCGCAGGACCGGCTGCGCCTGTTCGAATTGCATCCGAGCGATAACAAGATTTTGGCGGACAATTTCCGCAAGGTCGAAGCCCATGCGAGCGCCCAGGGCGAGCGGCCTGCCGCACGCGGCAGCCGCATCATGATCCAGAAGGCGGATGGCTTCCAGGGCTTGAAGGCGCTGTTGCCGCCGCCGTCGCGCCGCGGCCTGGTGCTGATGGACCCGCCCTATGAAGACAAGGGCGACTACAAGCGCGTCAAGGATGCGCTGCAGGACGCCCTGATCCGCTTTTCCACCGGCACCTATGCAGTTTGGTATCCGGTGTTGCAGCGCATGGAAGCGCGTCAGTTGCCCGACAAGCTCAAACGGCTGACCGCCAACGGCTGGCTCGATGTCACCTTGACCGTCAGCACGCCGGCGCCGGATGGGTTCGGGCTGCACAGCAGCGGCATGTTCGTTATCAATCCGCCATACACGCTCGAGCCCATGCTGAAGGCGTTGATGCCGTTCCTGGTAACGGCGCTCGGACGCGACGCCGGCGCCGGCTTTACATTGGAAACCGGTGCGACAATGGCGCCATACACCGGTACGCGTCGGGTTTGAGTAGCCATGCATCGTGTTTTCATGATGTAGTGTGCAATGGCGGGCGCCGTGGAATGCCCGCCCCGGGCTGCGCAGCCTGCCCGGCGACATGCAGGCGCAGCGCCAGCCGCCGGTCTCATTCCATACAAACAGCGCGCCGTCGTGGCGCCATGCACGATGCCTGATCAAATTTCGGAATCTTCGGTAGGCGAATCGCGGGTACGCGAGTTTTTCCTGGCGCGTCAGCCGATCCTCGACCGCGACCAGGGCCTGGTCGCCTACGAGCTGCTGTTTCGCCGCGCAGCAATCGGCCCGGCCGATGTGGTCGATGACCTCGAGGCGACCGCAGCCGTCATCGAGCATACCGCAGCGCTCGGCCTGGAGAACGTCATCGGCGACGTGCTCGGTTTCGTCAATGTCGATGAAGCAGTGCTGATGTCGGACATCGTGCGCTTCCTGCCGGCCGGCAAAGTCGTGCTGGAGATCCTGGAAACCGTCCAGGTAAGCGCAGCGCTGGTCGAACGGATGCGTGACCTTGTCGCTGCCGGCTACACCTTTGCCCTCGACGATGTCATCACCCATTCTGAGCATCTGGCCAGCCTGATGCCATTCGTAAAGATCATCAAGATCGACGTGACCGGCATGTCGGCGCAGGTGCTCAACGACCTCAGTACGGCGTTTCGCGCCAGCGGCAAGATGCTGCTGGCGGAAAAAGTCGAGACCATCGAAGAATTCAGCGCCTGCATGGCGCTCGGCTTCAGCTATTTTCAGGGCTACTATTTTGCCCGGCCGCTGATCTTGAGCGGCAAGAAGCTGGCAGCGTCCCAGTTGACGGTGGTGCAGTTGCTGAGCCTGATCACGGCCGACGCCGATTCGACGCGCATCGAGGCCACCATCAAGCAGGATGCATCGATCGGCCTGATGCTGCTGCGTCTAGTCAATACGCCCGGCGTCGGCGTGGCCAACCGGATCGATTCGCTGCCGCAGGCGCTGCTGGTGCTGGGACGCCGGCAACTGCAGCGCTGGCTGCAGATCCTGCTGTATGCGCAGCCCGGCAAGGACCGCGCCGGCACTTCGCCGCTGCTGGCGCTGGCGACCACGCGCGGCAAGCTGCTCGAGCTGATGGCCGAAAAGCTCGTGCCCGGCCAGCGCGTGGTTGCCGATACCGCCTTTACCGTCGGCATCATGTCGCTGATGGATGCCCTGTTCGGCCAGACCATGGAATCGATGCTTAACCAGATCGTCGTCTCGGAAGAGGTCAGCGAGGCGCTCTTGCATCGGGCCGGCCTGTTGGGCGACATGCTCAACCTGGCCAGTTACATCGAGCGCATCGACGACTCGCGCGAACTGATGGCGCCGGTGCTGGAGCACCTGCAGCTGTCGCCGGAGGAACTGCTGGCGCTGCAGTTGCGTGCCTTCGAGTGGAGCAACCAGCTGAGCGACTCGACGCGGTAGCCGCGCCCCGGCAACGCCTCACCAGTCGATCGGCCGGCCGTCCCATGCATAGAAGTTGCCCGAGTCCGCCGGCACCCGGGCGGCGATCACCTGCAACAGCGCGGCTGCCGCAAAGGCCGGCGAAAACAGCTTTTCGGTGCTGACATTTGCCTGGAACGGCTTCGACAGGCCGGTGTCGGTGGTGCCGGGATGCAGCGCCAGCACGATGGCCTGCCGGTTCAGTCGCGACAGTTCGATTGCCAGCGTCTTGAGCAACTGGTTCTGCGCCGCCTTTGCCGCCCGGTAGCTGTACCAGCCGCCGATGCGGTTGTCGCCGATCGACCCGACCCGCGCCGACAGCGACGCAAAAACAGCAGGTGCCGAATGGCGCAGCAGCGGCAGCAGCGCCTTGGCCAGCAGGATCGGCGCGAAGGCGTTGATGGCAAACGATGCCTGCAGGCCGGCGGCGCTGACTTGCGCCAGCGATTTTTCCGGCCGCAGCGCCGGCGCGGTCGTGTCGTCCTGCAGCACGCCTGCGGTATTGATCACCAGGTGCAGCGCCGGCACCGCGCGGGAAATTTCCGCAGCCAGGCCGGCCAGGTCCGCTTCCTCGCGGATGTCGCAATCGAGCGCGACGATGCGTCCGCCGGAGGGCTCGGCCAGCGCGGCCAGCGCGGCACTTCGGGTCGCAGCCCGCGCGACGACGAACAGGCGGGCCACCTGGGGATGGGCGGCAAGCTGCTGGCTGAGCGCCAGGCCGATGCCGCCGGTGGCGCCGACCACGAGCGCATGCAGCGGCGTCTGGCAATCATGTAGCAGGCTTGTGTTCTGCATGAAAAATCCTGGAGAGTCGACCGCAAGCATGGTACCTGCTACCGGTACAATGCGCCCATGAACAAGGCATTTGTAAAAGAAGGCGGCGAGGACGACGAGGACGACGACCTGCCGTTGCCGGAGATTCCGGCCGGCGCGAAGAACTACATCACGCCGCAAGGGTACCAGCGTCTCAAGGACGAGCTGCTGCAGCTCATCGATGTTGACCGGCCGGAAGTGGTGCGCATCGTCCACTGGGCCGCGTCCAACGGCGACCGCTCCGAGAACGGCGACTATATCTACGGCAAGCGGCGCCTGCGCGAGATCGACCGGCGCATCCGTTTTCTGACCAAGCGCATGGATCTGGCGGCAGTGGTCGACCCGAGCGTGCATCACGGCAGCGAGCAGATTTTTTTCGGCGCCACCGTGCGCTACGCCAACCAGGCCGGTGTTGCGCATACCGTCACCATCCTCGGCATCGACGAACTCGATCCCCTGCATGGCAAGATCAGCTGGATCAGCCCGGTCGCACGGGCGCTCACGCGCGCCCAGGTCGGCGACGTCGTCACGCTCAACACGCCGGCCGGCGTCGAGGCGCTGGAGATCGTGGCGGTCGACTATCCCGCGCCCGCCGACGATTGACCGGGTACCCGCCGCTTCGCGGCGGCGGGCGCCTGCACTGCCGCGCGACCGAATTTTCATTTCACGAACCCTGAACTGCATCCATGCCGATTGCCTATTCCACCCTGAATCATCCGCTGCGCGTGCCGCTGGCGGCCGAAGCCCATTCGCGCCCGTTCCTGCAGCTCGAGGCGCCCGAGACCGTGACCCATCTCGCCGTCTATGCACGCGCTGCGGCCGGCGATGGCGCGCCGGTGGCCGACGACACGCAGGGCTGGCAACAGCGCACGCTGTCTGCGTTGTGCGGCTTCTTCGGTGTGGCCGGCCCTGCAGCCGATGCAAAATATTTTTATCACGACTTCGGCCGTTTTCGCCTGAAGTGGGAATGCCACACCGAGTTTGCGACCTACACCTTCGCCCAGCGCCATGACGCCAATGCGGCGCCTGCCGAAGCCTTCCAGCGCCTGCCGCTTCTGCACATACCGCAGCAATGGCTGCTCAGCCTCGAAGGCACCGTCATCGTCGCCGCCCATGTCGTGCTGGAGAAAGCCAGCCAGGCAAGCGACACCGCCAGCAGCGAGATGCGCACCGTCTTCGAAGGACTGTCGCTGGCGGCCAGCGTGGTGCTGCAGGGCGCCGAAGTCTGGAGCGACTTCCTGATCCAGTCGGATGGATTCAGCCGCTTCCTGGTGCGCGACTTCAACCTGCGTCAGCAGCAGATCGGACGCCTGGTGCAACGGGTGCTGGAAATCGAAACCTACCGGATGATGGCGCTGCTCGGGCTGCCGCATGCGCAGGCCGCCGCACCGCGCATGAATGCGATCGAGGCCGAACTCGCGCTGCTGACCGCCACCATGGTCGACAGCGACGATGCCTTAGCCGGCGCGCAGATGAATGCCGACGGCGTGCCGGAGCAGGAAGCCGACGACGAACAGGCGCTGCTGCGCAGCATCACCGGGCTGGCGGCGCGCATCGAAAAACTCTCGGTCGACAACAGTTACCGGTTTTCGGCGTCGCAGGCGTATTTCCGGCTGGTCAAGGCGCGCATCGAGGAGTTGCGCGAAAGCCGCATCGATGGCGTGCCGACCCTGGGCGAATTCATGGAGCGCCGCCTGGCCCCGGCGATGAGCACCTGCGAGGCGACCGCGCGCCGGCATGAAGCGCTGGCAGAACGCATCGCCCATTCCAACGACCTGTTGCGCACCCGGGTAGGCATCGTCCAGGAGCGCCAGAACCGGCGCATCCTGCAATCGATGAATTCCCGCGCAGCCCAGCAGCTGCGGCTGCAGCAGGCGGTCGAAGGGCTGTCGGTCGTGGCCATTTCCTATTACATGGTGGGGCTGGGCAGCTACGTCAGCAAGGCCGCCAAGTCGGCCGGCGTGCCGCTCAACACCGACATTGCCACCGGTGCGATGGTGCCGATCATCGTCCTGGTGGTCTGGATGGGCTTGCGGCGGCTGCACCGGCAGATGAAGCACTGAAACGCACGCCGCCTTTTGCGCAGTGTCGCCAGCTACAGGGTCGGCCTGCTGTAGGCTGCCAGCACGCTGTGTCCCTTCAGAATCGATGGTTCGATGGGGATATCGATTCGCTCGAACCCTGCCTCTGCTGCCAGGAAAGCCGTGTCGGTCGCCTGCATGCTTTGCATGATGGAATTTCGCTCTTCCGCGCTCTTGTCGCGGCCGGTCTCGTAGACCTCACTTTTTGCCTGGGTAATGCCGACGCCGACCCGTCCGAGCGCCAGGCTCAGCGCGTCGTAACTCTGGGCGATGAAAGGCTGCGGATTGCGAAGGGTGCGTTCCACCCATGCCGTTTTTTCTTCCGCACTATTGAAGCGCAACGTCGGCCAGATTGATTGGGCAATCCGCAGCAGCGGCGCCGATGCCGTTGCCGTTGCGCCCGTTGCGCCGTCAAGGCCGTCGTCTGCGCGGTTTGCCAGCAAGCACGCTGCATCCCCGGCAAAGGCCGCGTACCGGGTTTGCAGTGCCTGCGCTTCGTCTTTGCAATTGCGAAAGGTCTGCATTGCACGGTCGTGTCTGTTTTTTCCGTCGAGATCGTGGGTAACGGCCAGCGATGCCTGTTCAAAAGCGTGCAGTATCGGGCGAGCGCCCCAGTCGTCGTGAATGGTTTTGGTAAGGTACGCCTGCATTTCCACATCATGCAGATTGCGCACGTCGAGTCGGGTATGCGCATGCTCCAACGGCGCAGCGTCCTGATGGTGCGCAGGCCAGGTGAAGGTGGTAAACGATTCGCCGGGCGCCGTGTATTCGATGACGCGGTTATCGTGATGCATGATTCTCGGTAATCCCGCGAGTTGTTGCGGCAACTGGCGTGCGCCAGGCGAGGCGCTGCCCGGGCGCACCTGGGTTCGATCCGTTATCTCGACTTGCGCTGCAGCGTTGCACTCCCGTACGGTTGGGGAGGCGTTGCGATCGTGGCGGAACATGCTGACATTCATGGCTGTCCTTCGGTCAGGTTGGATACCGTGTCAGCGTCGCATGCTTGCAAAGAAGGGGTGTTGAAGTGACGCAGGTACTTCGGCAATTGTCCCGGCCTGCAACCTGCGGCATGTGCCGCAATCCTCAGGGACGGTCGCGCAGTATCCGGGTGACGCCGCCGATGCGGCGGATGTTGCGCATCAGGCGTGCCAGATGCACGCGGTCCTCGACCTGGACGGTAAAGCGCAGCTGCGTCATCAGCTGGGCGGGGTCCTGGTCCATGCCGACGTGAACGATGTTGGCGTCCGACTCGCCGATTTCGGCTGCAACCCGGGCCAGCACGCCGCGCTCGTTCTTGACCAGGATGAAGATGCGGCAGTCGAAGCGCCGGTTCAGCTCGGCGCCCCATGCCACCTCGATCCAGCGATCCGGCTCCTTCGAGCGCTGGCGCTTTGCCAGTTCGCAGTCGGTGCCGTGCACCATCAGGCCCTGGTCACGTTTCAACTGCCCCATGATGCCGTCGCCCGGAATCGGCTGGCAACAGGGCGCGAGATTGACCGACACGCCTTCGCTGCCATAGATGACGACCGGATCGAGCCGGTTCGCGCCAGCGACCGCACTGGCATTGATCACCGCGCTGGGCAAGGATTCGCCTTCGACCAGGCCAAGGATGTGGCGCGCCACCAGGGCTGCCATGCGTTTGCCCACGCCGATGTCCGCATACAGTTCGTCAAGCGACTTGGCGCTCGATTCATTCAACAGCCGTTCGGAAAGCGGTTGCGGCAGTTCCGGATCGACATCGAGCGCACTCAATGCCTGCGCCAGCAGGCGCTTGCCCAGCTCGATCGACTCGGCCAGGTTGATGGTGCGCAGATAGTGCCGGATCGCCGAGCGCGCCTTGCCGGTGCGAACGAAGGTCAGCCAGTTCGGACTCGGCCGCGAATGCGAGGCCGTGACGATTTCGACGATGTCGCCGTTGCGCAGTTCGGTGCGCAGCGCGGCCGGCTCGTGATTGATGCGCACAGAGGTGGTCTGGTCGCCGATGTCGGTATGAATCGAGTAGGCGAAGTCGAGTGCGGTGGCGCCACGCGGCAGGGCGATGATCTTCGACTTGGGCGTAAAGACGTAGACCGAGTCCGGAAACAGGTCGACCTTGACGTGTTCGAGAAATTCGGCCGAGTCGCCGGTCTGCTTCTGAATGTCGAGCAGGGACTGCAGCCATGCATGGGTGCGCTGCTGCAGCTCGGTCAGGCCGCCGTCGTCATCCTTGTAGAGCCAGTGCGCCGCCACGCCGGACTCGGCAACCCGATGCATTTCCTGGGTGCGGATCTGGAACTCGACCGGCGTGCCGTA
>JANXSS010000082.1 GCA_025356535.1 Herminiimonas sp. | reverse complement strand
ATCAACGGCTTTGTCAACAGTCCGAACTCGGGCATCGTCTTCACGACCTTGAAGCCGTTCGACCAGCGCCGCAGCAAGGAGCTGGGCAGCGCCGCCATTGCGCAGCAGCTCAACCAGAAGTTCGGTGCAATCCAGGGCGCTTTCATCGCCATGTTTCCACCGCCGCCGGTGCAGGGTCTGGGCACCATCGGCGGCTTCAAGCTGCAGATCCAGGACCGTAGCGCGCAAGGCAACGAGGCGCTCAACGACGCACTGAAGGCATTCATGGCCAAGGCCCAGCAGGCGCCTGAACTGGCCGGCATGTTTTCCAGTTTCCAGATCAACGTGCCGCAGCTGTATGCCGACCTCGACCGCACCCGCGCGCAGCAGCTCGGCCTGTCGGTCCCTTCGGTATTCGATACCTTGCAGATCTATCTCGGCTCGCTGTATGTCAACGACTTCAACAAGTTCGGTCGCACCTTCCAGGTCCGGGTGCAGGCCGATGCGCCGTTTCGCGCCCATGCCGAAGACATCGGCCTGCTCAAGGCCCGCAATGCCAGCGGCGATATGGTGCCGCTGTCGTCGGTGCTGCGCATGACCCAGAGTCACGGGCCGGACCAGGCATTGCGCTACAACGGTTTTCCGGCAGCCGACGTCAATGGCGGTCCGGCTCCGGGCTACAGCACCGGCCAGGCGCAGGCGGCAGTCGAGCGCATCCTGGCTGAAACCCTGCCGCGCGGCATCAGCTACGAATGGACCGAAATCACCTATCAGGACAAGATCGCCGGCGATACGCTGTTCGTCATCCTGCCGCTGGCGATGCTGCTGGTGTTCTTCGTGCTGGCTGCACAATACGAAAGCCTGGCCTTGCCGCTGGCAGTACTCCTGATCGTGCCGATGGGCTTGCTCTCGGCGATCTTCGGCGTCTGGCTCACGCGCGGCGACAACAATATCTTCACGCAGATCAGCCTGATCGTGCTGGTCGGCCTGGCCTGCAAGAACGCGATTCTGATTGTCGAATTCGCACGCGAACTGGAGCACCAGGGCCGCAGCATATATGCAGCGGCGATCGAATCGGCACGCCTGCGGCTGCGTCCGATCCTGATGACCTCGATCGCTTTCATCGCCGGCGTGGTGCCCCTGATCCTGTCCTCTGGTGCCGGTGCGGAAATGCGCCATGCGATGGGTGTGGCCGTCTTTTCGGGGATGATCGGCGTGACCGCCTTCGGCCTTTTCCTGACGCCGATCTTCTATGTCCTGCTGCGTACGCTGAAACACAAGCTGACCGGTGGAAAGCGCCGGGCGAGCGTGACGCAAGAGACCACGCCGGCGCCATCCATGTCGACATCTGCGGCGCCGGCATCGACCACGACACAGGCAGCCGCGCCAGTACTGTCCGCCCCTGCCGCGGCGCGCAACCTTCAGCATCCAAATACTTGAAAGCACGATCATGAAACATGCGAACCCTACGAACTCTGCCGTGGCGGCAAGCCGCCCTCGGCTGTCGCGCAGGCTGTCCTTCACGCTCCTGGCCACCGCCATGCTGCTGGCCGCCTGCACCACCGGCAGGCCGCCCGAGGCCGTTGCGCTGGAATTGCCGACCCACTACCGCGAACAGGTCGCGCCAATCGATGGCGCGTGGAAGCTGGCAGCGCCGGCCGACAGTCCCGGCGCTGGCGCCTGGTGGACCCGGTTCGGCGATCCTGAACTGAACCGGCTGGTCGACGCTGCCGCAGTGTCCAACGCAACCCTGGCCATCGCCCTGGCACGCGTCAAGGAAGCCCGCGCCGTCACCGGCCTGGCCGACGCCGGTCGCGCCGTGCAGCTTGGCGCCGGTTTCGGACCCGGCCGGGCCGGCACGGCACAGGGCACCGTGACCACCTGGCAGGCGCCGCTGACGGTGTCGTACGAAGTCGACCTGTTCGGCCGCCTGTCGGACGCCAGTCGCGCCGCTGCCATGGATGCACAGGCGCAGGAAGCCGCCTACGGCGCGGTGCTGCTGGCGCTGCGGGCGGACGTGGCGCAACAGTATTTTTCGATCCGGGCGCTGGACGCCGAAATCGACGTGCTGCAAAAGACGATCGTCCTGCGCAACCAGGGCCTGAAACTGGCGCAACACCGTTATGAGGCCGGCGACAGCAGCGAGCTCGACGTGGCGCAGGCCAGGACCGAAGCGGCCATCGTCAATGCAGAGCTCGAAGGCGTGGTGCGCGAGCGGGCCCAGCACGATCATGCGCTGGCAATCCTGCTCGACCGCGCGCCGTCGGCCCATACGCTCGCGCCGGCTCCGCTGGTCTTGAGCGCCGTGCAGATACCGGCCGGCCTGCCATCGCAGCTGCTGGAGCGCCGGCCCGATATCGCCCAGGCACAACGGCAGCTCGCCGCCGGCAGTGCCCGCGTTGGCGCGGCCACGGCGGCATTCTTTCCGCAGCTGAACCTGACCGGCAGCGGCGGATTGGCGTCGAATCAATTGCATGACCTCTTCAAGTGGTCCAGCCGCAGCTGGATGCTGGGGCCGGTCCTGGGCACGGTGTTGAGCCTGCCGATCCTCGACGGCGGACGCCGCGACGCCGACCTGGCGCGCAACAATGCCCGGTACGAAGCGCTGGTGGCGGCTTACCGGCAGCAGGTGCTGATCGCTTTCCGGGAAGTCGAGGACAACCTCAGCGCGATCCACACCTTGGACCGGCAGATGGGTTTTGAAGACCAGGCGATTGCCTCGGCGCAGCTTGCGGCACGCCTGGCCGATGCCCGCTACCGCAATGGTTCGGCCAGCTATATCGAGGTCATCGATGCGCAGCGCTCCAGCCTGGCCTCGCAGCGCGCCCGGGCGATCAGCGCCGGCCGGCGGGCGGTGGCGTCCGTCGGCCTGATCCGGGCGCTGGGCGGCGGCTGGCAAATCGGTGCGGCATCGCCGGCGCCCGCGCCGTTGCTGTCGCTGTCGCAGCCCGCCGGCCAATGAAGTGCCGGCGTGGCGCCGTGGCCGTTGCATGCTGCGCGACGGGCGCAGCATGCAACGGGCATTGCCGACGATGCGACCGGTTACGGCCAAACCGAAAAGAAAGGCAGGGCGCAAGCCGACTCTGAAAAAGTCCTGGACACAGGAAAGGCGAGTGCTTTTTACATGAATAAATTTTATTAATTGAATGGTGTTCGCTGAAAGGTCGTCAGCCTTTTAGGGTAGGATTTTCGACCGTCTCGAAGCTATGGAAATGCCTGAAATCCACCTCGATTTCGCTGGAAGGGGTGCTCGCAGCGTCCGGCACGAGTCCGGGCAGCCAGGCCGCACTGGGCTTGGCCGGGCTTGGAGAATCCAGCATGGTTGCAGCAACGGCGATTGCGAAGGGTCAGCGTCGATGCCGCCCGCTCCATCCGACACCAGACAAGGAAGCAGTCACATGAAAGTTCTCGGCCTCATCGGCGGCATGAGTTGGGAGTCTACGGTGATCTATTATCAGCTGATCAATCGTCGCGTTCGCGCCGGGATGGGCGGCCTGCATTCATCGAAGTGCCTTGTCTACTCGCTTGATTTCGCCGAGATCGCAGCGTTGCAACACTGCGGAAAATGGGACGAGGCCAGCGTCTTGCTGTGCGACGCAGCGGCGAGCCTCAAGCGCGGCGGTGCCGATGCAATCGTTATCTGCACCAACACCATGCACAAGCTGGCTTCCGTCGTGGAGCAGCATAGTGGACTGCCGCTCCTGCATATCGCCGACCCTACCGCCGACGCTATCAAGCAATGCGGTTATCGACGCGTCGGTTTGCTGGGCACGCGCTACACCATGGAGCAGGACTTTTACAAGGCCCGGCTGGTCGGGCAACATGGACTCGATGTCCTGATCCCCGACGAATGCGACCGCGCGATCGTCAATCGCGTCATCTACGATGAATTATGCATCGGGCTTATAAAGAACGAGTCCCGCGTTGCCTATGTAGAAATCGTCCGGCGGATGCAGGCCGCAGGTGCGCAATGCATCATTCTGGGTTGCACGGAAATCGGAATGCTGTTGACGAACGCAGACGTGCCGCTGCCTCTGTTCGACACCACCGTCATCCACGCCGAAGCAGCCGCCGATTGGGCGATGCAGGGCTGCGTGGTCCCGTAACAGACAACCGGCACCCGGGACCGGCGTGGCGGTCTCCTTGCCGTCCTCGACGCGGTTGCTGCATTGCGCGGCTGCGGTATGGTTCTCCCGATGACCATCCGCGCACTTTTCATCTGTTCCAGGAACCGGCTTCGCAGCCCGTCGGCAGAAGCCCATTTTTCAAGCTGGAACGGCGTGGCGTGCGACTCTGCCGGCACCGCAGACGACGCGGAGGTGCCGCTCATGCCCGGGCAGATTGCATGGGCGACAATCGTTTTCGTTATGGAAAAAGTCCACTTGCGCCGGTTGCGCAGCCGCTTTTCGCGGCACCTTCATGACAAGCGCGTGATCTGCCTCGACATTGCCGACAACTACGCCTACATGCAACCGGAGCTGATCGAACTACTGGAAAAAAAGGTCGGGCCGTTCCTGCGCCATGTCTGACGAGAAAAATTCGGCAAGCCGCCAATGTGGGGTTGTGCAAGCCTGCGCATCGCCACACTTGCCACCGCGCAGGGTGACCTTGGATTCGACCACGGCTGCCGATGCGCAGGCTGCTTCGCAGGCACGCGAGAAGAAGGATGCACTGGTTCGCGGCGTCACGTCGATTCAAGACATGCGTGAAGCGATAAAGCATGCCGGGCGTGACGCTCCGACCATGTCGGCAGTGCCGCGCATGGGCTTGCTCGCCGCCGCAGCGTTTCGCATGCATGCCGCAAAAGGGCTGCCATTCATCATCACCGGCCTTGTCAACCGGTGGCCGCTGTCGGCCCTCACGCAGCAAACGCTGCGCGAGCGCTTCCGCGACTTGCCGGTGCGCGCCAGGGTGGGCGACTACGTCAACACGGCATTCGCGCCTGATCGGGCCATGCAGGACATGTCGATGCTGGCGTATCTCGACCTGGTGGCGACCGAAACGCCGGGCCTGCCGCCGTATCTGGGCAATCTCGAAATGCGGGCATTGAACAGCCTGTGCCACTGGCCGGCGTATTTTGAGAAAATGGGACCACCGCGTTTCTGGCTTGGCCCCGCCGGTACGGTGACGCCGCTGCACTGCGATTACGACGACAATATTTTTGCGCAGATATGGGGCACCAAGCGTATCTTCCTGGCGCCGCCCCATCATCACGAATTCCTCTACGCCAGCGCGGCAAATGCCGTGCTGTTCGGCTCGCCGTTCAACCCCGAGGCGCCCGATTTCGAAAAATTTCCGCTGGCGCGCCAGGCATCGATGATCGAGTGCGTCGTCGCGCCCGGCGAGCTCCTCCATGTGCCGGCCGGCTGGTACCACCAGGTGCGCGCGCTGACGTTTTCGCTCTCCGCCAATCGCTGGGCCAGGGCCCTGCCCCTTGCGCTCAAGGGCGACCCGTCGCTGCAGCGTCCGTCGTAGCGATGACTGCGTAAAAGCGACAGGCGTTGAAAATATTTGCACTTCAAGACCGTTTCGTGAAGCGTGCATGCACGCACAATACGAGGCTTCGTTTTCCCTCAACCGTCGTTGAGCCGATCGCCACCCAAGGCCGCAGGCATGACATTCACTTATGGATTTTTCTACTCAAATGCGCATCTCTTTGCCGATTCGAACTGCTGCTGCAACGCTCTTTGTCCTGTCCGCATGCTCACTCGCCAACGCAGCAGACCCCGGCCTGAACGACCGCTGGTTCGGTACGTGGACAACTGCCGACGGCAGTAACACGATTAACATTTCTGCCGGCCAATTGAAGGAGGCAGTCAAGGCGCAAAGCGGCGTAAGCAATAAAACCTACGCGTATAGCAACAATGTTCAGTCCACCAAGAACGGCTGCGTTTTCGGGTACGCAGGAAAAATGCGCCGCGCCGATATCAGCGCACTGGTCGACCGCCTGCGTGCAGGCGTCAACGACAAGAATGCCGACGCCGCAACAAAGGGCGCAGCGAGAAAAGCGCTGGCCGAGTCGGAAAAATCGCTCAAGGAAATCAGCCAAGGCAATTTCAAGATGGTGGTCAGCGCATGCTTTCCGGATGAATCCGGGGACGTTGAATTGTGCAGCGGCCACTACATACTCGACAAAGACGCCCTCTACCAACTCGGCACCTGCGAACCAGCCGGATATGACGGGTTTTTCGTCAAGCGCATGTCAAAAAAATAGGATCTCGGGCGACACCGCAACAGTGGTTTTCAGCGACGGGGATTAACCAAGGGTAATTGCAGGTTGCTGATCTGCTTCGAATCAGCAACAATCGATCATCGCCCTTACCCTCTCCATCGTGAACATTGTCGAGCATGTCCTTCGTTTCAATGCCGGGCGCGAGCCGGAACGCCTGGCGTTGAAATACCACGCGATGCGGGCGAGCCCGTTCGCGTTCTATCGTGGCACCTGCCACCTGTTCCATGACAGGTTGCCGGAAAGCGGGCTGTTCCGGTCGGCACCCCCGGTCTGGTCGTGCGGCGACCTCCATCTCGAAAACTTCGGCACCTACAAGGGTGATAATCGCCTGGTGTATTTCGACATCAACGATTTCGACGAAGCGGCCATGGCGCCGGCGACCGTCGACCTGGTACGCGCGGCAACGAGCCTGGTCGTTGCCGGCACGTCCGCCAGACTCGGCAATGCCAGCATCAATGCACTTCTACAAAATTTCCTGATGACTTACAGGCAGACCTTGGCTACCGGTAAATCCTCATGGGTAGAAGCCGAAACCAGCCATGGCCTGATCCGGGAGCTGTTTCGCCAGGCCGGCCAGCGTACGCGCGCGGCATTCCTGGAACGCCGCACGAAACGCGTGCGCGGACGCCGGCGTTTCCGGATCGATGGCGCCAGGCTGCTGCCGGTAGCACCCGCCACCTACGCTGGGGTGGTCGCCTTCATCGACGCATTTGCGCGCTCACAGCCGCACCCGGATTTTTTCAGGGTACTCGATGTCGCCCGGCGCGTTGCGGGGACGGGAAGCCTTGGCGTGGACCGGTTTGCAATCCTGGTCGAGGGCAAGGGCTCGCCGGATGCAAACTATCTTCTCGATCTGAAAGAGGCCATGCCCTCGGTCGCCGCGATGCATTGGCCGACGTTGCAACCGGCGTGGCCGAGCCAGGCGCAGCGGATCTGCAGCATCCAGTACCGCATGCAGGCCACGCCCATGGCTTTTCTCCATGCCCTGCCGTGGAAGGGCGCGTCCTATGTGCTGCGGGCATTGCAGCCCTCGGAAGACCGCATTCTTTTGCCAGCCACGGGCGGCAGTGTCGATCGCCTGCTCGGCGTGGTCGGGACCATGGGCCAGTGCCTGGCGTCGGCGCAGCTTCGCAGTGCCGGGCGGGACGGCTCGGCGATCGCCGACGTCCTGATCGCATTTGCAGCCAAGAAAAAATGGCCTGCCAAGGTAACCGAACTTGCGCATGAAATGGGACGCATCACCCTGCACGACTGGCAGACTTACTGCACGGCCTATGACAGCGGGCGCTTTGAGGCAGTCCACCCCGGGCCTGCGACTGAAAGCGGTTTGACAGCGGGCGCTTCATGATGCAGCAGCGCGGGCGGTCGCCGCCGGGGCCGATTTGCGAAGGCAACCGGAACGTCCATGCTTAAGGGCATGTCGATGGCAGACCTGCTTGCCGGCGTGGCGCTGGCAGGACTGCTCCTGCCCGAGGCCGTTGCCTATTCGACCATCGCCGGACTGCCGCCGCAGGCGGGCGTGGTGGCACTGTTTGCCGGCTTGTGCTGCTATGGCCTGTTTGGCCTCAGTCGCTTTGCGGTGGTATCGGCCACCTCATCATCGGCGGCCGTCGTGGCGGTTGCAGCCGCAACGGCCGCCGGGGCAGACAGCGCACTGCGCCTGGTGTTTGCAACGAGTCTCGTGCTCATGACCGGTGTATTTTTCCTCGTCGCCTGCTTCGCGCGCGTGGGCAGCATCTCCGACTTCATTGCCAAGCCGGTGCTGCGCGGCTTTGCATTCGGCCTGGCGGTCGTGATCATCCTGAAACAGCTTGCCGACGTGGTAGGCGTCCATCCGGCGCACGGCGACGTGCCGCGCCTTGTCTTCGCGCTGTTCGATCAGATGTCGACATGGAACCTGGCGGCAGGCGGCGTCGGGCTCGTCGCGCTGGCATTGCTGTTCTTGTTTGCGCGACTACCGCTGGTACCCGGCGCGATCCTGGTCGTCGTCGGCGGCATCGTGGCCGAGCATGTCTGGCATCTGTCGAGTTACGGTATCGGACTGGTCGGCCCGATCGACCTGCGCCTGCAAATCCCGGCGCTGCCCAGCCTGGCCTATGGCGACTGGCTGCGCGCGGGCGAACTCGGTGCGGCGCTGGCACTGATCCTGTATGCCGAGTCGGTCGGCAGCATCCGTACGTTCGCGATGAAGCACGGCGACCGCGTGGCGCCGAACCGTGACCTGCTCGCCCTGGGGATGGCGAACCTTGTCTGCGGGCTGTTTCAGGGCATGCCGGTAGGCGCCGGTTACTCGGCCACGGCGGCCAACGAAGCCGGCGGTGCAACCTCGCGAATGGCCGGCGTGTATGCGGCGCTGACGGTGCTGATACTTGTCCTGACTGCCCTGCCGCTGATCGCCATGACCCCCAAGCCCGTGCTGGCGGCGATCGTCATCCATGCAGTCAGTCATACGCTGCGCCCGAGCGTGTTTCGCCCCTATTTTCTGTGGCACCGGGACCGACTGCTCATTGCGCTGGCGTTCGCGGCGGTCCTGGTGTTTGGCGTGCTGGACGGCCTCCTGGCAGCGATTGCGGTGAGCCTTCTGATGCTCCTTCGGCGTCTGGCGGCGTCTTCGGTGACGGTGCTGGGCCGGTTGGGCGACAGTCATGATTTCGTCAGCCAGGCGATCTATCCGGCGGCGCAGTCGGCGCCGGGCCTGATCATCCTGCGTCCGGATGCGGCGCTGTTTTTTGCGAATGCCGACCAGGTATTGACGCAGGCGCGGCACGTGATCGAAGCAACCGACAGCGCCTGCCACGCAGTCGTCCTGAGCCTCGAGGAATCCCCCGACCTGGACGGCTCAACGATCGAAGCGCTCGGCGGATTCACCAGCGCCCTGCGCCTGGCCGGGAAAAACCTGTTCCTCGCCCGCCTGAAACCGGCCGCCCGGGACGCGCTGGTGCGCGCAGCATTGCCTGGCCTGGATCTGGCGGCATTGATCGGCCTGAGCGTTGATGATGCGGTCACCGCAGCGCGGCAGCGCGCATCCGGGGGCGGCGAAGATCTGCTTTAAAATCGGAGAAGAAAAAGCCGGAGTCCGGATCGAGGCAGACAAGGTGCAAGCGCAGTCGCAGCTGCCCGCCGCGCAGCCCGACGCAGCGCTACAACCGCAAGTGCGGCGCGCAGTCGGCGCCTGCCACCGCTTTGGCGAAAGGCCGATCCTTCCTGGAGAACACCGAATGCAAATGATTCCACAACATCACTTCGAGTTGCTGGCTTTGTATAATTTGACGATGAACGCGAAGCTTTACGACGTCGCAGCCTGCCTGACACCGGACGAGCTCATGATGGATCGCGGCGCATTTTTCCGCTCGATTTTCGGCACGTTGAACCACCTCGTTGTAGCCGATACGATCTGGTTGCAGCGTTTTGCCACCCTTCCCGCGCCGCGCATGTCGATCGCGCCGGTGCTGGAGCTGACGCCGCCCGCAGCGTTGGACCAGCAGCTGTTCGACAGTCTTGCTGCGATGCGGATGCGGCGCGAGATGCTCGATCAAACGATCTGCAGCTGGTGCGTGACATTGGCGCACGAGGACCTGACAAGCATCCTGTCTTATCGAACGATGCGAGGCATTCCGGCGCAAAGGCAACTGGGAAGCGTGCTCCTGCACTTCTTCAATCACCAGACGCATCATCGCGGACAGGCAACGACATTGCTTCACCAGGCCGGCAAAGACGTTGGCATGACGGATTTGATTGCCTTTATGCCCGAGGCCGTGGCGCCGTAACAAGCCGCGCCGCCGTTTTTTTCGGCAAGCGAACCCGCGAATCGGCCCGGACTTCGAAACGGCTGAAACCTGTCTCTATTTGCCGCAGGCTTTCCCCTTTCATATCAGCCATTGGTGACCGGTCCGGATCAAGCATCCCCACCCGCCCGAACGACCTGGTCGACGCCAGGACGATCCGCCATGTGGCGCTCGTTGCCGACCACGTCAACCAGATTCAGGATCGCCGGAATATCTTCTGGAAAAACGACTTCAGTCGTTGTCAGTAATTCCTCCAGGGCCCACCATTTGCTGTCCCTCATGACTTGCTTTTCTTCGTCGGTCCAATGCGCCTTTGACAGCGATTGATCCGACACGCGCACGACAAAAAATCTTTCCTTGGCAAGCACATGTTCGCCGTCAGGCAACTGCAGGACGAAGTCTCGTTCGGCAACGTGCGTATCGCTGACGATGGAAACGATTCCTGTTTCTTCAAACAACTCGCGCTGCGCCGCCTCAGCATATGTTTCGTTTCCTTCCAGTGCGCCGCCGGGTGTTGCCCACCAGTCCTTGCCGGCCAATGCACCATTTTTGTACGCGAAACGGAATAACAAAAGACGATGATTTTGATCAATCACCAATATTCGTGAAGACGCGCGCTCACGCATGAGTTCGTTTCTCAATCTGACGGTAACTTTTTAAATCCGAAGTTGGCGCCTGATGCCTTGCCCGCGAGCCAATGGCCGAGCAAACAGCATCGTGCCGGCGCATCGGATTTACCCCTTCGGCCGCGTCCAGGCCTGCCGCACCGTGCAAGGATATGCGGCAGTTCCTGCTACCAGCGCCTTCTCCAAGCCGTAATGGACTCCCTGAAAACAGTCGGCAACGATGGCTCGCTATGGCATGCCGGCCGGTCCGGTTTTGTTCGAGCGCCGCCGGCCCGGTCGTCGATGCATGACGCAATGAACGCACGTGAAACGGCCTGCGATACGTGCGGCTTCCAGACCATGAAGCGGCAAACCTCTGGATCTTGTGCATATGCAGTAAATATGGCGGCTGCATCTTCCGGGTCGGGGCGACGCAGGTGAAGGCGTTGCGTTGTCATCTGCTCCGGCAAAAAATGGACCATTTTTGATTCAACTTAAGCGTGAATACGTTTTTGCGGATGTGAAAATAATCAGGCAAGGCGACGCGGACGCATACATTTTCCTAAATGAAGGTTCACCGGAAACGGTACCTCATAGATAGCTAAATTGACAACATTCATTAGCGAAATGGTGGGGGTTTTCATTGGCAAGTATCAAACGTTTTGACGTGGCGTTGTTGCACGTTAGAAGTGAAGGCAAAGGCAAAGGCAAAGGCACCTTGGGCCCTTGACCACCATGCTCAGACTTTTAAACACCGAACGAAAGTTGATCGGGCAAAAACGTCACTGATACCATGTAAGGGGCGCTTTCGCGTCGGGTACGCCGAACGGCTATGGGCCTGTGAGCCGATGCTGTTTCGATATGGACCCGACAAGCCGGTATCGGCCGACTGCCTTTGGAGGGAAATTCGATGCGACCGAGCAGCGATTACATTTTTTAAGTCCGCGCCGCTGCAGGAGCGGGTCAATAATCTTTAATGAACAGCACGGCGCAAACCAGGCACAGTGCGCTCAACACGCTGATCGTGGCGACGGCCAGAATGTCGGCGCCTGCGTAACCCCAGAAGTGACTCATCGTTGTTGTCCCGTGATCAAGGCAGCAGCCCGGTGGCGGCCATGCGTGCAAGGCCGAAGGCCGTTAGCCGGTAACGGAAAAGCACCTTTCCGGCTACGAGATGGGTGCCGTCGTCAAGCTGCCTGTCGACGCGCTCGATCATGCCGCAGGAAGCCATCTCGTCGAGGGCAACCCGCACATTGTTGACGCCGTATCGTGCCGGCGGCCCGTATTCCGCAGCCACCGCGTCGAGCAGTTCATGGTCCCACAGCACCTTCCTTTGGTGCAGCGCGATGAGCAGGAAAGCTTTCTGATGGCGTTTCATGCGACGCCGCTATGGTCCGGGTGGCGGGCGTGCACCGGCCACATCGCGCAAGGCCACGACGGCCTCCTCGGACTCGCCGAACATGACGAAACTGCCCGCAACGGTCAGCAGCAGACCGACCATGAAATACCATCCCGGCAATTCGAGCGTGAAGGCCGCCAGGAAAATGAGCGCGAACACCGCATACAGGTTGCCGATACCGCCGGTGCGGCCCACGCCGATCAGCGAGGTCGCCTTGTACCAGCTGGTGTAGCAGAAGGCGTGGGTCGAGGCGGCCAGGAATATCCACAGCAGGCATTTGCCGCTGGTGAGGGTTGCGACCAGGATGCCGGTCACCGGAATGGACGTGAACACGGCAATCGCCGGCAGGATCAGCACGCCCCAGAACAGCACCTCGAAGGTGAAGCGGCACTGGATTCCCACGTCCGGGTCGGAGACATCCATGGCGCGGGCCGCCACCGCGCCTTCGGCGCCCCAGCCCAGCACCGATAACAGGCCGCCGAGATAGCCGAGCCAGGCGTGGTCGCGGACGCCGCCGAGTTCGCCGAACAGGCCGGGGCCGTAGATCGTCATGCCGCCCAGGATGATGATGCCCATGCCGGTTGCGGCGCGGCGCGAGATTTTTTCCTTGAACCAGATTGCCGCTATCGTGGCGCCGACCACCGGAAAGAGCAGCGAACTGATCGCGGCAAAGACCGGACCCGCATAGGCCATCGCCATGTACGAGCCGAAAATTGCCATCGGCCCGCCGCACAGGGAAGCCAGCGCATACCACTTGGAGATGTGCCGGAAGCGCACGATGGTGCGGCTGTAATCATCGAGCTTGCCCAGCATGCCGTTCCACAGCAGCAGGAACAGGAACACCGCCAGCGCATGCACCCAGGTCATGACCGCAGTGGCCGTCAGGCGCAGCGCGACGGCGCTGCCTGCAATGTCGACGTAGGGATGCTCGTGCCAGAGGGCGCCGCCCGGCACGTACCAGGCGCCCCACAGCACTGCCAGCCAGACCGCCCAGATGAAGCCCCAGCGCTGGTTGTGGGCATAGTGGCGCTTGACGGCCAGTTCGAGCGCCGGCAACGCGGCGGGCATCGCGGCGGGTATCGGTGCTGGCATCAAATCGGGCATGAAATCGGGCATGAAATCGGACATGAAACCGGACACGAAACCGGACACGAAACCGGACACGAAACCGGGCATGACATCGGACACGAAACCGGGCATGACATCGGACAGGATACCGGCATCCAGCCGTGCGGCGCGCGGTCCCGCGGGCGCGTCATCAATGCACCGGCTTGGCAAGCCGCAGTGCCCGCTCGTCCTGGCAGGGCGGCATCTCCGTCAACCGGAAAGCGGCGTCGAACTCATCGCGCGACAGCGCCATGCGGATGCCGACGCCGCGCGCACCCGGAATCGCCTTCGGCTTCGAGATGGCAAGGTCGACCCATTCGACGCGGTGGTCGTAATCGAAGATATGCTGCAGCAGCTCCCGCACTTTCGTCTCCAAGAGCGGCGTGTGCGGCAATGCCGGCCACGCGTCGATGATCCACCGGCAGATCGGCTCGTAGTTCAGGCAGTCGTCGATGGTGGCGGGAAATGCCGGCGCCTGCGCCCGGATCGAAAAGCTGATGCGGATCGGCTGCAACTGGCGCTCGTGTTCCCAGATGCCGACCCGTAGCGCCGTGTCGATATCGGCCACCTCGATGGTCCAGGCGATCGTGCGGCCGGTCATGCGGCGGCTTGCGGCAGTTGGATGGATGAACGCGGCATGGGGCTAGTGCGGCGCGCCGGCCTGCACCGATGCGCTGCGTCGCTCCGCAGCCTCGACCGTATTGGTCAGCAGCATGGTGATCGTCATCGGACCGACGCCGCCCGGCACCGGCGTGATCAGTGCGGCAGTCTCTTTGGCAGAATCGAAATCGACGTCGCCGCACAGGCGGCCGCTGGCAAGCCGGTTGATCCCGACGTCGATGACGATCGCACCCGGCTTGATCATCTCGCCGGTGATCATCAGGGGCCGTCCGACGGCCGCCACCAGCACGTCGGCGCGCCGGGTATGGAAGGCCAGGTCGCGCGTTTGCGAATGACAGATGGTGACGGTCGCACCCTTGGCCAGCAGGAGCGCGGCCATCGGCTTGCCGACGATATTGGAGCGGCCGATGATGACCGCTTCCTTGCCCTTGAGTTCGACCTTTTCCTTTTCCAGCATCTTCATGACGCCATACGGCGTGCACGGAATGAAACGCGGTGCGCCCTGGGTCAACGCGCCGACGTTTGCCGCATGAAAGCCGTCGACATCCTTGTCGGGCGAAATCGCTGCAAGGATGGCGCTCTCGTCGAACTGCGCCGGCAGGGGCAATTGCACCAGGATGCCGTCGATCGCCGGATCGGCATTGAGTTCGGCAATCCTGTCGAAGACGATCGTGGGGTCGACGTCGCTCGGATAATGCAGCATTGCCGAGACGATGCCGGTGCGCTCGCACCCCTGCACCTTGTTGCGAACATACACCTGCGATGCGGCATCGGCACCGACCAGGATGACGGTCAGTGCCGGCCGGGTGCCGGCCTGGATCAGCGCCTGCACCCGGATCTGCAGGGCTGCCTGCAGGTCCAGCGCCAGCGCTTTGCCGTCGATTGTTACAGCTGCCATGTCGAGTCCTTGGTTGACTGTCTTGCCGGCGGCGGTGCGCTGCCGCCGGTGCTTCAGAACTTCGAAAAGCCGGGAATCCAGTCGGTGCCGGCCAGCGGTACGCGTGCCATTGCCGCCGCCTCGACGGTGAGCGCCACCAGGTCTTCGCGTTCCATGTGGTGGACGTTCTGCTTGCCGCAGGCGCGCGCCAGCGTGGTCAGCTCCATGTTGACCGTCTTGAGATAG
>JANXSS010000040.1 GCA_025356535.1 Herminiimonas sp. | reverse complement strand
TCATCGAAACCTTTTTAAGTTTTTTAACCCGGCACAAGCGCTTCCGGACCGATCGGGGTCAGCCTTACGAAATTGCTGCAGGGCGTCGCCAATTATAGTCATCGAACAGAAAACCGGTGAAAGGTCATTTCCGGAAGGTCTTCGACAGCGGTTTCCGCTCATCCTTTTCCAAACCCACTTGCTACCTGCATGCACGCGGTCAGCCATCGCGATTGATCCGGACTGAATTGAGTATTTTTGTCATTTTAACAACTTTTCTGATTTATTATTCGCTGCCAACTTTGCGGTGGTTGCAGAGATAAAAATATATGAATAAGGAAAAAACATGAAGCTTTCAACATTCGCCAATCTTGCAACGGGCTCGCTGGCCATGGCCGCAGCGCCTGTTGCCGGACCGGTTTCGTCATCGACTCAAACGAACTCGGGGGCTGCTCGATCAAAACATGCAACCGCTCGGGAAAACTTGCGCGGATCGCTGAACCGGTCGCTGGATCTCCCTGTGTCCAAAGGAAATTTTTGCCGCGTGGAAGTTACAGGCTATCCGGGCAACGACAAAGTGAATTACGTGGCGATGAGTGTCAACCACGACGTGTGTGACGCCTGGCAATTCGGAGTGATGAAGGCGTGCGCCATGCCCAAAATGGTGTCGACTTGTGAAAACTACGAAAGCGACTTCGTCATTCCTGACGACGCGCTCACCAGCAACAGGGACCCGAAGGTGTTTGGATGGGTATCCGCAACCAGTCACGATAGGCCAAACGTTTCTGACGAAAAATGTGTTTCCAAGATATTCGATCAAATCATCGACGAATATCACCATGAGCATCCGCTAACGCCTGCCCCTACTCCCGTTCCTACATCAACCCGCACACCGGCGCCTGTTTCAACTCCTACTGCGGCCCCTGCTTCCGCGCCTACTGCAACGCCTACTGCAACGCCGACTTCAACTCCCACTTCAGTAACCACTTCAGCGCCTACTTCAACTCCTACTTCAACTCCTACTTCAGTAACCACTTCAACTCCTACATCAATACCCACTTCAGCTCCTGGTCCGGCTCCGACTTCAGCCCCTACTTCAGCCCCTACTTCAGCCCCCACTTCTGGCTCTACAACAGTTCCGACGTCGGCCCCTACGCCTGCTGCTCACGCTGGAAAAAATCAGGTGGGCAAGTACGTTGCCATCGGACTTGCTTCGTCTCTGACAACCGGCATGGCCATTGTCACTGGCCTTGCTGTCAGAAGAAGGATGCATCGATCCGCACGGCCTGCGATGTATTGAACACGGCCGGACTGCGCCCGGCAGCACCGACACCTGCGATGGCAGGTGGCCGGCGCGTCGAGGCTGGTTACGCGCACCATGCATCGAAATCTACCGAATTTTTTAGTGAACCGCCAGCGGCGTTCGGGGACTGACAAAAACCAGCTTCGAGACCACGCCACATGTCTGATCGAAAACTAACTGTGCTTTTTATTTGTTAATCCAGAAATTTTTTACTTTATTAACCGCGGCTACTTTTGCACCGACTGCAAAGACGACAATATTTTATTTTGAAAATCATGAAACTTACAAATTTCGCCAATTTGGCAACCGGCACGCTGGCACTGGCCGCAGCGCCTGCTGCCGGACCGACTGCATCATCGAACCGGACCAAACCGGATGCTGCCCCATCAAAAACTGCTTTAGCCCGGAAAAATCTGCAAGCGTCACTTGAACGGTCGCTTGATTTTCCTGTGGCGAAAGGAAGTTTTTGCCGTGCGGTCGCTACCGCGAACGTTGATGGCAAACACGAGGAGTATGTGGCAATGACCGTCAATGACGATGTGTGTTACCAGTGGAAGCTATCTGCCGCGGAATTTTGCCATATCGACGAAGTGCTGCGTACATACGGCCACGTGAGTGAATACAGGATTCCCGACGATGCACTTGCGAGTAATACGAACCCGGAGGTCTTTGGATGGGTGTCCGCCTCTGGCAACACTACGTCGAATGTTGAAACCGCGGCCTGTGTAGCCAAACAATTCGATCAAGTCACCGAGAATTATATCGCCAGGCATCCGCCTACACCTGTGCCAACGCCGCATCCTACGTCGCACCTGGTTCCCGTTCCCGCGCCTGTTCCCGCTCCCGTGCCGGCGCCTGAAATTCAATCCTGCAAAGCGCCAGTCGGCAATTACATCGCCGTGGCAGTCGCTTCTTCGGCAACAACCGCTCTTGCGATCGTTGGTGGCGCCCTTTTGAATAAAAGGCTGCATGCACGGTCAAGGTCCGAGGTGGAATTGGCATCCTGGGGCTGAGACGATGGCAACAGCGCCAGACGCAGGCGCCGTTGCAACGGCTTTTTGCGCATCGAACTGCTTGCCTCGCAGTCAGCCGTCAACTTGCTGATTTACTCGCCCGCGTCTTCGGCCGCCGCCAGCGCGCGCACCGTCGCCTGCCGGTCCGGCTCAGAGACCGCCTGCACCGGCAGGCGGTTCGCCAGCGCCACGAACTGCGCCAGCGCAATCGCCTCCGGGCGCAGTTGCGGGTCGATGCCGACCTCGCGCAGGTCGTCCTCCGTGAACATGCCCGCCAGGCAGTTGCGGATCACCTTGCGCCGCTGCGAGAAGGCTTTCAACACCACCTGCTGCAGCGCCAGCGCGTCGCAGGCCAGCGGCTGCGCGATCGGCACCATGCGCACGATGGCCGACTCCACCCGCGGCGGCGGATCGAAGGCGGTCGGCGGCACGATGAACATCAGTTGCATGGTGTAGCGCCACTGCAGCATCACCGACAGCCGGCCGTAGGTCTTGCTGCCGGGGGCGGCAACCATGCGCTCGACCACTTCCTTTTGCAGCATGAAATGCTGGTCGGCCACCAGCGGCGCGATTTCGGCCAGGTGAAACAGCAGCGGGCTCGAAATGTTGTAAGGCAGGTTGCCCACCACGCGCAGCTTCTGGCCGGGCGGCACCGGCACGCCGGCGAAATCGAACTGCAGCGCGTCGGCCGAATGGATCGTCAGCCGCGCCGGATCGAAGCCTGCATGCAGGCGCTTGACCAGATCGCGGTCAAGCTCGACCACGTGCAGGTGCGACACCGATTGCAGCAGCATTTTCGTCATCGCGCCCAGGCCCGGGCCGATTTCGACCATGGCGTCGTGCGCTTCGGGCGCGACCACGCGCATGATGTCGTAGAGGACGGTGTGGTCGGTCAGGAAATTCTGGCCGAAGCGTTTTCTGGCGATATGCTTCATCAGATCGGCGGCGTGGCGACGGTGTGCACGCTGGCACGCGCCATCTGCGCTGCCACCAGAATGGCTTCGCGCATGCTGCCGCAGTCGGCCTGGCCGATGCCGGCCGCGGCCAGGTCGAGCGCGGTGCCGTGGTCGACCGAGGTGCGGATGATCGGCAGGCCGAGCGTGATGTTGACGCCACGGCCGAAGCTGGCGAATTTCAGCACCGGCAGACCCTGGTCGTGATACATCGCCAGCACGCAGTCGGCCTCGCGCAGGTACTTCGGCTGGAACAGCGTGTCGGCCGGATACGGTCCGCGCACGTCCACGCCTTGCGCGCGG
Source organism: Herminiimonas sp. (assembly GCA_025356535.1). GTDB lineage: Bacteria > Pseudomonadota > Gammaproteobacteria > Burkholderiales > Burkholderiaceae_D > JANXSS01. The sequence continues at coordinate 8,956 of JANXSS010000040.1, read as the reverse complement.
TGGCTGGCAATCACCGGCGCGATGATGTCGATTTCCTCGCGGCCGAGGTAGCCGTTTTCACCGGCATGGGGATTCAGGCCGGTCACCAGGATGCGCGGCCGGGCGATGCCGAACTTGCGCTGCAGGTCGTAATGGAGAATCTTGAGCACGTGCGAGAGGCGTTCGACGCTCAGCGTTGCGGCGACATCCTTCAGTGGCAGGTGAGTGGTGGCCAGCGCCACGCGCAGGGGCGGCATCGGCGGTGGCAATGCAGCGTCGGCCGTGGCATCCGCAGCGGCTGCCGTGCCTGCTCCTGCTCCTGCCCCTGCCCCTGCTGCCAGCATCATGACCACCAGCGGCGTGCCGGTTTTCGCAGCCAGATACTCGGTATGGCCGGAAAAAGCGACGCCGGCGTCGTTGATGATGCTTTTCTGAAGCGGGCCGGTGACGATCGCCGCGCTCCAGCGCTGCAGCGCCGATTCGATTGCGATGTCCAGGCATTGCAGCACATACGGCGCATTGTGGACGTCGAGGGTGCCCGCCACCACATGCGCATGCAGCGGGCAGTCGACCACCACCAGCCGGTCGCTGCCGAAGGTGGGCAGGCCGTCGTTGCGCACGGCTTCGACCGACACCGCAACCAGGCCGATGCCGGGGTCGATTGCAGAGGCCGTCATCGCCAGGAAAGCGGCGTCGCCGATCAGCACGCAGTTGACCTCGGCGCGCAGCGCCCAGGCCGCGCGGATGGCGATCTCGGGGCCGATGCCGGCCGGCTCGCCGCAGGTAACGGCAATGATGGGACGCGCTGGCATGTTCAGCTCCGGGCCGGCCTAGCCGCGCTCGTCGCTGCGGATTTCGACATAGGCGCGGTCGCGTACCTGGCGCACCCAGTCCTGGGCTGCTTCTTCGAGCTTGCGCTCGCGGATCGCCTGCCGGGCGACCAGACGCTGGCGCTCCTTCGATACATCGTCGGCCTTGCGCTCCAACACCTGGATCAGGTGATAGCCGAACGGCGACTCGATCGGCGCGCTGACTTCGCCTGGCTTCAAGGCATCCATCGCGCGCTCGAATTCCGGCACCGTGTCGCCCGGATAGATCCAGCCGAGGTCGCCGCCCTTCGATGCCGACAGGTCATTGGAATACAGCTTCGCCAGTTCCTCGAAGGTGGCGGCCTTGTTGTCGAGCCGGTCCTTGACTTCGGTCAGCTTGCGCTTGGCGTCGGTGGCCGTCACCACCTGGTTGACCTTGACAAGGATGTGACGCACGTGCGTCTGCTGCACCGCATTTGCGCCGCCGGCGACCTTGACCGGGGACGCCGCGCGCCGGCCGATCACCTTCAGGATGTGAAAGCCGTTTGCGCTTTTCACGATCTTCGATACTTCGCCCTGCTTCAGCTCGGCCGTGGCTTCGACGAAGAGTTGCGGCAGGCGGTCGGCGTTGCGCCAGCCGAGGTCGCCGCCTTCGAGCGAATCGCTGGCGTCGGAAAAGCTTGCCGCCGTCTTGGCAAAATCGGCGCCGGTCTTCAACTGCCGCCAGACGTCTTCGGCGCGGGCGCGGCGCGCGGCGATCTGCTCGGCCGTGGCGTTTTCGGGCGTGCGCACCAGGATCTGGCCAAGGTTGATTTCCTCCTGCGCCTGGGCGCCGGTGTCGCTGCTCAGGTAGGCATCGATTTCGGATTCGGTGATCTGGATCTTGTTGTCGACTTCCTTCTCGCGCAGCCGCTGCATCGTGATCTCGTCGCGTATTTCTTCGCGAAACAGGGCAAACGGCGTGCCGTCGCGCTCGATCTCGTTACGGAAATCCGTCACCGACAGCTTGTTCTGCTCGGCGATGCGCGCCACGGCCCGGTCCAGCAGCAGGTCGTCGACGCGAATGCCGAGTTCGGCTGCCATCTGGATCTGCGCCCGGTCGGCGATCATTCGCTCCAGCAGCTGCTTTTCAAGCTGCTCGCGCGGCGGGATGGCGATCTTCTGGCTGCGCATGCGGCGCTCGACGATGCGGATGCGCTGCGCCAGGTCGTTGCGGGTGATGACTTCGTTGTTGACCACGGCTGCGATGGCGTCGACCGGGCGCGCACCGGCGGCAGCCGGCGGCGGCACGGCCGTGGCTGGAGCAGGAGCGACCGGCGCATCCAGCCGCAGCGCCGGCCTGCTCGATGCCGGGGGCGCCTTCAATTGCGCCGCTGCCGGCAGGGTTGCGGTGGCGCACGCGCAAAGCAGCAACAGTGGCAGCGTGCGTCGTGGCAGGAAGGGAATCGAAGGTCGCATGTTTGGCAGAAAATCCATGGTGGTCAATCAAAAAACGGCACAGGGCGCTTAAAAAGTGCCCGGCTGGTTGATGTTCTGGTAGCCGGGAATACTCGATCGTAACGCATCGTTCGGATTCGAGCCCAATCGGGTCAGGCCGTTGAGCTCGAGCTGGAAAAACAGCGAGGATGCGGTCTGGTTGGTGGCCGTCGGCGTACGCTGGCCGACGATGCGAAAGACCCAGCAATCGGCCTTGTACTCGAGCCCGGCAAGGCCCTCGGCGATGCGCCGGTCGGGCAGCGAATAATTCACCCGCGCCACGCCATACCAGCGCTGCGCGAACGGCCATTGGGTCGAGAATTCCGCCTGCTCCAGCTTGTTGGGCACGTCGCGCCGGTACAGCAGGTTGAGCACCTTTCTCGGCGCCGGCTGCCAGCGGGTGCCGTAGTTCGCCCGGATCACCTGACGCGTGCTTTCGCTGTACTGCAGGTTGGCATCGATGCCAACGGTCGTGGTGACCTGGCCCGACACCGACGCCAGCAGGTCCGAGCGGCTCGGATTGGAAACCGCGTTGAGGGTCACCCGCGGCGCCGTGAAATAAAAACGCTGGCCGAATGCCACCCGCAGCCGCTCGGCGCCGGAGGTCTCGATATAACGCGAGGTCAGTGCCGCGGTGAGCTGGTTGGCATCGCTGACACGGTCGTTGCCGATGAAGCGGTTCTCGGCAAACAGCTGGGCGAAGCTCAGGTCGGCCTCGGCGGTGTCGAAGTTGGGCAGCTGGCTCTGGTCCTTGTAGGGCGTGCGCACGTAGAACAGGCGCGGCTCCAGCGTCTGCGTCATGTCCTGCCCGAACAGGCGGCCATTGCGCTCGAACACCAGGCCGCTGTCGAGCGAAAAGGTGGGCAGCACGCGGTTGAGTTCGCCGCCCTGCGCAAAACCGATGGTCGAGCCGGCGCCGCCGGCCGGATTGACTGCCGTGACGTTGCGCGATTCCAGGTTGTAGCGCGTCGCGTGCAGCGCCACCCTGGGCGTGATGAAATAGCCCGCCCCGATGACCGGATAGCTGATCTTCGGATTGATCACCAGCCGGTCGCCGTTCTGGAAGTCGGGATGATGAAAGCGCGTCGCCTCGCTGTCGAAGGTCCAGTCGAAGCCGGCGACGTCCTGGCGGGCGGCATTGAAGGTGAACTGCGGCAGCCGGTCGTAGGGTCGCGTGATGGGCGCTGCCGGGTCCTGCAGCACCTGGTAGTTCGAGCTGCGCAGCGCCGCCGTCCAGAAACTGCCGGCGTAATTCAGGCCGAGGTTGCGCAACAGCAGGCGCTGGCCGCTTGTCGTGATGGTGTGCGAGAAGTCGCTCGGATAATCATTGTCGGAGGCGCTGTTGAAGTCCCAGGAAAACCCCAGCGCCGGCGTGATGCGCTGGAAATGCGTCGAGGCCACGGCCCAGCGGTTGGTGCCGGTCTGGCGGTCGTTGGCCAGTCCTTCGACGCGGGTCTCGCCGCCATAGCCGTCACCGATGTAGCGCGCGTCCGCGCCCAGCTGCAGGCCGCGCTTGGTGATGATTTTCGGGTACAGCGTCAGGTCCCGATTGGGCGCGATATTGAAGTAATACGGCGCCAGGACTTCGAAGCCGCCCTTGCTGGAGGTGCCGATGGTGGGCGGCAGCAGACCGCTTTTTCGGGCGTCCGACAGCGGAAACGACATCGACGGCGAACCGAGGATCGGAAAGCCCTTGAAATAGACGATGGTCTTGCGCGCCACGCCGATGTCGCGGCTGGTGTCGAGACTGAGCGTGTCGGCTTTGAGGTACCAGTCCGGATCGGGCCCTTCGCAGGTGCTGTAGGTGCCCTCGGTGATGACGGCGCGGTTCTGCGACTCGAAGTCGATGCGCTGCGCATCGCCCTGGGCGCGGTTGATCTCGAGCCGGTAGGTCGGCTTGGAGATGTAGCCGGCGCCGGAATCCATCTTCAGGCGCAGATCCTCGCCGGTGTAGCGGTCGCCATAGCGGCGCAGGCGCACGTTGCCGGTTGCCTCGACCTCGTCCTCGACCACGTGATAGGTGGCGCGGTCGGCCTGCAGCCTGGTCGCGCCCCGGGTGATCTCGACATCGCGTTCCATGATGACTTCGCGGTCGGGCCGGCCGGTGATCTGCTCGGCTTCGAGGTTGACCGGCGCCGCCGCGTCGTCGACGCGCGGCGTGCGACTCGGATTCTTGACCGGCGTTTGCGCCTGCGCCGCCGGCAGGGTGGCCACGGCGACGGCGGCTGTGACCACATGGACGGCTGCACGCGCGAGCAGGCGCACGGTCAGGCCAGGCACGGCAGGGGATCGGGAATGCGGTTTGACGAACACAAGGGAGCAGGTCATGACGCCATGAATGTGGATGAAAAGGATGACGCCGGCTAAAAATCCGGCAAGCGCGGCACGATGAAACGATGGTGCGGCGACGATGCCGAATACTGCCAGATTCTCCTGGGGTGAGCCTTGATTTGGCTTGCTCTGGCTTGAATCGGCCTGGATCGGCTGGATTCGGCGCGGCACTGCAGCGACAGGCGATTTTTGCAAACGAATCCCTTATTATAGGGGAACTGGTTCCCGCAACCGCTTTATCAGGCCGCTTGATGTCCTTGCAAAATTTGCCCGACCCCCGTTTGTCCGCCCTGCACGCCTGGCTGGCCGGCCTTGCCGACGACCTTGCCCTGCTGCCCGGCACGCTGCGCCCGGCATCGGCCGACGCCAGCTTCCGGCGCTACTTCCGCATCGACAGCGCAGCCGGGCCCAGCCTGATCGTCATGGATGCGCCGCCGCCGCAGGAAAACGTGCGGCCCTTCGTGCAGGTCGCCGCGCTGCTCGCCGAAACCGGCGTGTCGGTGCCGCAGGTGCTGGCGCAGGATCTCGAGCAGGGCTTCCTGCTGCTCTCCGACCTCGGCAACACGACCTACCTGCACCGGCTCGGCGCCGATTCGGCGCATGCGCTCTACATGGACGCCATCGGCGCGCTGGTGCAGATGCAGGTGCACAGCCGCCCCGACGTGCTGCCCGAATACGACCGCGCCCTGCTGCTGCGCGAACTGATGCTGTTCCCCGAGTGGTATGTCGGCCGCCATCTGGGTGCCACGCTTGGCGCCGCGCAGGAAGCGAGCCTGCACAAGGTGTTCGACCTGATCCTTGCCAACAACCTGGCGCAAGCGCAGGTCACCGTGCACCGCGACTACCATTCGCGCAACCTGATGGTGCTCGAGACGGGCAATCCGGGCGTGCTCGACTTCCAGGATGCGGTCTACGGCCCGATCACCTACGACCTGGTGTCGCTGCTGCGCGACGCCTACATCGAATGGGATGAAGAGATGGTGCTGGACTGGGCGATCCGCTACTGGGAGCAGGCGCGCCGCGCCGGCCTGCCTGTTGCGCCCGACATCGATACCTTCTACCGCGACTTCGAATTCATGGGCCTGCAGCGGCATCTGAAGGTGCTGGGCGTGTTTGCGCGCCTGTATCACCGCGACGGCAAGGACGCCTACCTGAAGGACCTGCCGCTGGTGATGCAGTACGTCAGGAAGACCGCCGGCCGCTACCGGGAGCTGGCGCCGCTGGTGCAGCTGCTCGACGCGCTGGAAGACAGCGCGCCGCAGGTCGGCTACACCTTCTGAGGAGCCGGCCATGAAAGCGATGATCCTCGCAGCCGGGCGCGGCGAGCGCATGCGGCCCCTGACCGACACCTGTCCCAAGCCGCTGTTGAAAGTGCGCGGCCGGCCCCTGATCGTCTGGCAGATCCTGTCGCTGGTGCGCGCCGGGATCACCGAGATCGTCATCAATCACGCCCACCTCGGCCACATGATCGAGGCGGCGCTGGGCGACGGCGCGCAGTTCGGCGCGCAGCTGCGCTATTCGGCCGAAGGCACGGCGCTGGAGACCGCCGGCGGCATCGCGAAAGCCCTGCCGCTTTTGGGCGAGGCGCCATTCGTCGTGGTCTCTGGCGACATCTTCTGCCCGCATTTCGACTACGAGCAGGTAAAGGACGTGCTGGCGGAGACCGATCATCGCGGCAACGCCTATGCGCATCACGAGCGCGACATCGCCTGGCTGTACCTGGTGCCGAACCCCGACCATCACCTGCAGGGCGACTTTGCCCTGAAGAGTTTTACGATCGCCAACGAAGCCGGCGTCGGCAGTCCGCTCTACACCTTCGGCAACATCGGCGTCTACCGGCCCGAAATGTTCGCCGCGGTCACACCCGGCAGCAGCGCGAAACTCGCGCCGATCCTGCGCGAACATGCGGCGCGCGGACTGATCGGCGGCGAGATCTATGAAGGCACCTGGATCAACGTCGGCACGGTCGCCCAGCTCGACGCCCTGAATGCGCCTTTGCGCGACAATCCACCATCCCCACCCGCCAGGAGCCGCACTTGACCTCATCCTATTCACAGCGCCGCGCCCGCCTGATGCACCGCATGCAGCAGGCCGGCGGCGGCGTGGCGATCATCGCCACCGCGCCCGAAGTCATGCGCAACAGCGACGCCGAATATCCGTACCGGCATGACAGTTATTTCTATTACCTGTCCGGCTTCATGGAGCCGGAAGCCTATGTGGTGCTGGTGGCGCCGCCGGCCGGCACGCCGCGCGCCATCCTGTTCTGCCGCGAAAAAAACGCCGAGCGCGAAATCTGGGACGGCTTTCGCTACGGCCCGCAGGCCGCCTGCGCGGCCTTCGGTTTCGACGCTGCCTTCGATGTCGCCTCGCTCGACGCGGAAATACCGAAACTGCTGGCCGACATGCCGGCGCTTTACTGCGCGCTGGGTCGCGATGCCGGTCTCGACGCACAGGTGCGCGACTGGCTGTCGGCCGTGCGCGGGCAGGCGCGAAGCGGCGTGGCAGCGCCTGCCACCGTGCACGACATCCACCCGCTGCTCGACGAAATGCGCCTGTTCAAGGATGCCGGCGAAATCGACATCATGCGCCGCGCCGCGACGATCTCCGGCGGCGCGCATGCGCGTGCCATGCGCCTGTCCGCACCCGGCAAGACCGAATACCAGATCGAAGCCGAACTGTTGCATGAATTCCGCCATGCCGGCGCCGACGCGCCGGCCTACACCTCGATCGTTGCAACCGGCGCGAATGCCTGCGTGTTGCATTACCGCGCCGGCGCGGCCGTGCTGCAGGACGGCGACCTGGTGCTCATCGACGCCGGCTGCGAATTTGCCGGCTACGCCTCCGACATCACCCGCACCTATCCGGCCAACGGCCGCTTTTCTGCCGCCCAGCAGCAGCTCTACGAGATCGTGCTGGCCGCGCAGGAGGCAGCCATCGCCGCCGCGCGTCCGGGCGCCGGTTTCATGGACGGCCACGATGCGGCGGTACGGATCCTGGCGCAGGGCATGCTCGACACCGGCCTGCTGCAGCGCGACCGGGTCGGCAGTCTCGACGACGTGATCGAAAGCGGCGCTTTCCGGCAGTTCTACATGCATCGCACCGGCCACTGGCTGGGCATGGATGTGCACGACGTCGGCGACTATCGGCAGGCAGCCGGCAGCGCCGGTGACCAGGCCGCAGGCGCTGGCGCAAAGGACGCTGCGAGGCCGTGGCGACGGCTGCAGCCGGGCATGGTGCTGACGGTCGAGCCGGGCCTCTACGTGCGCCCTGCAGAAGGCGTGCCCGAGGCGTACTGGAACATCGGCATCCGCATCGAGGACGACGTGGCAATCACGCAGGGCGGCTGCGAAGTGCTCAGCGCCAGCGCCCCGAAGACGGTGGCGGAAATCGAAGCCGTCATGCGCGGCGCATCGTGACATGACGGCGGTGGCGCAACCCTTCGACATCGCCATCTGCGGCGCCGGCCCGGTCGGCCTGGCGCTGGCGGCGCTGCTGGTGCGGCGTAGCGTGGCGGCGGCGCGCATCTGCCTGCTCGACGGCAGGAGCGTCGAGGATGCACGGCGCGACCCGCGCTCGATTGCGCTGTCTTTCGGCAGCCGCCAAATACTCGAGCAGATCGGCGCCTGGCCGCTGGTCGCAACCCGCATCGAGCAGATCCATGTCTCGCGCCGCGGCCGGTTCGGCCGCACCCTGATCGATTGCAGCGAATACGGCTTGCCGGCGCTGGGCTATGTCGCCCGCTACGGCGACCTGGTCGACCGGCTTGCCGGTTGCTGCGACACGGCCGGCATCGTCTCGCTGCGGCCGGCGACGGTGGCGGTGTTGACGCAGGACGCGCAGCAGGTACGGCTGCGCCTGGAAGACGGCCGCACGATCGAGGCCGGCCTCATGGTGCAGGCCGAAGGCGGCCTGTTCGGCCAGCAGGATCAGCGCAGTCACAGCCGCGATTACCGGCAGACCGCAATCGTGGCGCAGGTGACGGCCAGCGCGCCGCTGATGCAACGCGCCTTCGAGCGTTTCACCGACGAGGGGCCGCTGGCGCTGCTGCCGCAAGGCGAGGACCGCAGTGCGATGCCTGCGATGCCTGCAGCGCCTGCAACGACGCCAGCGACGAACTACGCGCTGGTCTGGTGCATGCGACCGGAGACGGCGACGCAGTTGCTGGCGCTGGCCGACGCCGACTTCCTGGCCCGGCTGGAACATGCGTTCGGCGGCCGGCTCGGACGCTTCACCCATGTCACGCCGCGCAGCAGCTTCTCCCTCGGCCTGAACGCGGAGCCGGCAGCCACGGCGCGCACGGTCGCCATCGGCAATGCGGCGCAGACGTTGCATCCGGTTGCGGGCCAGGGCCTGAACCTGGG
>JANXSS010000012.1 GCA_025356535.1 Herminiimonas sp. | reverse complement strand
ACAATAAGATTGATGTAACAACTATTAGCCTTGAAATTATCGATTGTGTATTTGTTCATGTTGATTCCAAACATATCACCGAATGATCGTGCTTGTTCATTGAGATCATAAGTGATATCTTTGTGGTAGATAACCTTCTTGATCGCCTTGATGCCTGACGGCGTTGCCGGCCGCTGATTGCTGCCATGCGCCGACCGTTGTGGCAATTCAATCGGTCGATCCTTGTGGCAAGCAGTCTGGCATTCGGTAATCCGGCATCGGCCGGCAGTTGCGCCGATCTGGGTCTGGTGAAGGCTTCCGCTGCGGTCATGCAGTTGCAGCAGGCAGCGCAGGACGAGCGGCCGGTCGTGGCCTACCGCGACCGCCAACAGAAAGCCTGGTTTGTTCCCTTGCTTGGCGAGGCCGCCGGCAACGGCCCGGTGGCGCGCCGGCCCTGCCTGCTCGACGGCATGTCCTACTGGATGCTCGATGCGAACGATCCGGCACTGCAGGTCGACAGCGAGCGCGGCACGCTGGTGTTCCTCGATGCCGGCCTGCCCACCCATGTCATCGACGCGCGCAAGGTGTCGCCGCCGCCTTCGGGTGCAACGCTCGAGAGCCTCGGCGTGAACTATCAGGTTTCCTTCGACTATGCCGCCCAGCGCCTGCGCCCGAGCGTCTATGCGAACTGGCATGGCTATACGGGCGGCTGGTACTTCAATTCCAATTTTGGCCTGAACACTTCGGGAAAACTGCTCCGCTTCGAGACCTACGCGCTCAGGCAATACCTCGCTACCGGCATCTCCATGCGGCTGGGTGACGCCGTGAGCTATCCGACGCCATTGGGAGAATCGCAGCAGTTCGCCGGCGTTTCATGGGGCACCGATCAGCATCTGCGGCCCGGCGATTTTGCGCCGGTATTGCCGACGCTACGCAATGGCAATGTCATCGGCGGCCCCCTTGAGGTTTTCATCAACGACACGTTGCAGTTCCAGCAAATGCTGCAGAACGGCGTCTATGACGTGCGTAACATTCCCGCGCAAAACGGCTTCAACAGCTATACCGTGCGAACCGTCGACGCGCTGGGTATTCCGGTCATCGTACAACGGCAGATCTATTTGCCCGAGTCGTTGCTGCCGCCGGGCCTGGCGCGCTGGCGGCTCGACGCCGGATTGCGTCGTCAGAACGATTTTTCCGAAAATCCCGGCTACGGCGCGCCGTTCGTGGCGGGCCATTACGCCCTCGGCATCGATCACGATACCAGCCTCGGTGCATACGGCCTGGTCAGCAAGGCCGCATCGACGTTGGCCGGCGAACTCGACCAGCGCCTGGCGCAACTCTGGACCGGCCATCTCGGTTTGCTCACTGCCAGGAACACCCTGCAGCAAGGCCACGGCGCGCAGGCCAGGATCGAAGGCGGCGGGCAGCTCTGGCGCCTGTTTGGCGAGTGGACCCATGCCTTCAAGCCCTTGCCTGGCATTGGCAGCAATGCCGCCCTGGTCATGCAGCGTCTGCTGCGCGCGCAGTGGAACGGCACTGGAGGCTGGAACGTGGGCATGACACTGGCGCAGTCGCAGCGGGAACTGGCAGCGCGCGAGGATGTTGCGGTGCTCTCGGCATCGACCCGGATCGGCGCCGGCGGCACCAATGTCGCCGTCAACCTGATCCAGACCCGGTCCGCCGGCAGCAGGCAAAACAATGTGACGGTTTCCCTGTTCGTTCCGCTGGCCGCCGACAACAACAAAGGCCGCTCGGTCTTTGCCAGCCAGAGCAATGCAGATGGCATTGCGCTCAGTCGCGCACAGTACAACAGCAGCGCGCAGCTACTGCAGGAAGCAAGCTGGAATGTCGGCGTCACGCGCGCCGCACCCGCTGCCTATTCATCCGTGGACGGCGCATGGACCCGAAAGACCGACAAGCTCGAACTGCAGGCAAGCGGTCGTCTCGGCCAGGGCGACGCCAGCGCGCAGGTTTCATTGCGTAGCGGCCTGCTGTGGGCGGGCGGCTCGGTGTTCAGCACCCGGCCCGTCACCGGCGCCTTTGCGCTGGTATCGACGACGCAGGCAGGCGTGGAGATTTTTCATGAAAACCGGTCGGTGGGAAAAACCGATGCCAATGGCACGCTGCTGGTGCCGGACCTGCTGGCGCTGGAGCCGAATCGGCTCAGCGTCGACCCCGGCGCCTGGCCGATCCACTGGCTTGCCCAAGCGGTCGAACAGCAGGTCGTCGCGCCGCGCGGGGGCGGCGTACTGGTGTCGTTCAAGATCAACGGCCAGATCTGGCCCGAGCAGTCATTGGTGGCTCCGGTCGACGACGATGGCAAGCCCTTCCCGAAGGGCACCGTGGTCAGCGCCGTGGTCGACGGCGAAACGCGCGAGACCGTCATCAACCGGGATGGCCGGCTCTGGATCGACGAGCTGCTGCCTGCAACCGCGTTTGTCATCACCCATGCCAGGCGCCGCTGCAGGTTTCGATTGCCTGCAACGGAAGATCTGACGGGGCCCGTCGCTGCCTTGCGCGGCCAATGCGAGCCGGCACCATGAGCCGGATCGAAAAACGTAGCCGGCGCCTGCGGTTGCGGCCGGCACCGGCAGCCCGCGCGGGCTTGCGGGCAGCGCTGGTGGTGGCGGGCATTGCAACGACCCTGCTCAGCGGCGCTGCGGCTGCAGCGACCTGCACCGTCGCGCCGGTCGTCGCGCCCGTGTTCGCCCCGTACCAGAGCACCACCAGGGATGCCACCGGCAGCATCACGGTCACATGCTCGGTCCTGGTGGCGGAAAGCGTTTCCTACAACATCAGGCTCGGCCTAGGCGGCCAGGCCGTGGGCACCCAGCGCCAGATGGTAAGCAGCGGAAGTCTTTTGCGCTACAACCTGTTCTGTACCAATGGCTTCAGCCAGGTCTGGGCCGACGGCCTTGGCGGCACCTGCGCGCCGACCGGCCGCGCGCAGGTGCCGGTGGCCTTGCCGCTGGTGAGCACCTACACGGTCTACGGACGCATTCCAGCCGGCCAGTTCGTCGCGGCGGGAACTTATCTCGATACCGTCACGATCACGGTTCTCTATTGAAACCGGCCCGGCCAACCGTTTCGCCGGCGTTTATGTGAACGACTGCCGGCGCCACGACGAAAATTTTCGGGTCCTGCAGTAAAACAACGACTTTGCCCATCGTTGCGTGATGCTAGTATCCCTTTCAATTTCATATTTGCAATAAGTCGATTCGCACCTGAAATTTAGGCGTACAACTGCATCTTGCGCAAGTTATTCATAGGCGGGCTGGCACCATGCCGTACACGAATCAAAGCTTTTACGTGGCGTTCCGGCGTCGGCTGATCATCGGCTTCAGTCTTTTGATTGCCCTTTTGATCATTTCGCTATCGTGGAAAATTTATACCTCGTACGAAAGCGATAGAAAGACCGCGAGGTCGCAAACCAGGAATTTCGTCCAGGCGATGAGTGCGCATGTCATCGGCACTTTGCAAAGCATCGATGTCTCGCTGGCCAGCACCGCCGATGCAATCAAGGCGCTCAACGTCGAGGCGGCTCCTTCTCGCGACGCCATCAGGCAACTGCTGGTGACATCCGGCCGGATCTCCGACACCGGCTTCTGGATGATCTTCATCGACGCACAAGGTCGCGGCGTTGCCGCCTCAAACAACCTGCCGATCAATGGTGTTTCGTATGCTGACCGGCCGTATTTTTCTGCCCATGCAAATGGTGCCGAAACCGGACTGTTCATCGGTGCGCCGGACATCGGCAGGGTATCGAAGCGCCGCATTTTTTTCCTGAGCCGCCGCGTGACCTCTGCAACCGGCCAATTTCTCGGTGTCATCGCCGCGCCGGTGGACGCAAGCACCTTTGCAACGGTCTTCGCCAACGCCCTGTTCCAACCGGCGCTTTCCATCACGCTGGCGCACACCGACGGCAAGATCATCGCGCGCGCGCCAAAGTTCGATGAATCGTTTGCCTCCAATATCGCCGGATCGACGCTGTTCAAGAAGCTGGCCGCGGCGCCGAGCGGCACCTACGAAGGCAAGAGCATCGTCGACGGCGACACCCGCGTCTATTCCTACAAGACCATTGAAAACATGCCGCTTGTCGTTGCGGTCGGCATGGCGAGCCAGTCCTGGACGGAAGGCTTGATCGACGATCTGCTGGTGGCAACCATCGGCCTGGCCGTGATCGTCGCGGTCCTTTTTTTCAGCGGGAATTTTGCCCTGAGCAGTTACCGCAGGCTGGCGAGCAGCGAAGGCAATCAGCGGCGCCTCAACGACGAGCTTCGCACGGCAAAGGAAGAACTGGCAACCAGCACGAAGCGCACCCGCATGATCACCGACAATCTTCCGGCCCTGGTCGCCTACATCGATTCGAACGAACGTTACGTCTTTCATAATTCGTACTACCGGCATATCAAGGGCATCGACGTCGGCACCATGCTGGGCAAGACCATGCGCGAGGTCTATTGCGAGGAAGATTACAACCTGGTCAAGGATGAAATCGCCGTCGCCATGACAGGCCAGCGCGTGGCCTTCGAGCGCTCGGTCATGCGCGACGGCGTCGAAGGCTATTACAAGTTCGAGTACACACCGGACTTCGATGCCGAAGGCAAGGTCGCCGGCGTGTATTCGATGGTCACCAACATCACCAGCATGAAGCGGGTACAGAATCAGCTGGTCTTGCTTGCGCGTATCGACACGCTGACCGGACTGCCGAACAGAACTTCCCTCTATGACCGGCTGGCCGAGGCAATCCCGCGCAGCCGTCGCAACCGTTCGACGCTTGGCTGCCTGTACCTCGACCTCGACCATTTCAAGCAGGTCAACGACACCTTCGGCCATGCCGGCGGGGACGACTTGCTCAAGCAATTCGGTGCGCGCCTGCAGGCGTGCGTGCGCCAGACGGACATGGTCGCGCGCCTGGCCGGCGACGAGTTCGTTGTCGTCATCGAAGGTCTGGACCAACCCGAGGGGGCGCGCTGTGTGGCGGCCAAGATCATCGAGGCGATGCAGACGCCTTTCGTACTGGCCGGCGTCGACCGATTGATCACGACCAGCATCGGCGTAGCGATCGCCGACGGCCAGACCGATGAAGCCGATTCGCTGCTGCGGAAAGCGGACGAGGCGCTGTATCGGGCCAAACGTCGCGGCAAGAACGTCTACAAGCTATACAAGGCGCCGGGTGCCAGGATCGCATGAGCCGGTAAACCCGCATCCAGGCGCGTTGCCCGGTGACCTGCCGGCCTGACGAAAAAATCGAATCGGCGTATCGTGTGCGTGCAGGCCGGCGCTGGCACACGGCTTTGGTCGCACCGTCACGATCTTTCCCCGGCATCGCCGACCGGCTATTCGAGCCATTGGGAATGCCAATCGCCGCCTTGCACCCATGGGCTACAATCGGTCTACACTTCCTCCGCACGACAACTCACTACGATAAACAGGAGCGCTCCATGCATACCGAAAAATCGGAAGCAAAATGTCCCTTCAACGCCGCCGCAGGCGTTGGCACAACCAACCGTGACTGGTGGCCGAAACAATTGCGTGTGGACCTGTTGCATCAGCACTCCTCGAAGTCGAATCCGATGGGCGAGCAGTTCGATTACGCTCAGGCGTTCAAGAGCCTCGACCTGGCTGCAGTAAAAAATGACCTGACGGCCCTGATGACGGACTCCCAGGACTGGTGGCCTGCCGATTTCGGCCACTACGGCGGACTGTTCGTGCGCATGGCATGGCACAGCGCCGG
>JANXSS010000011.1 GCA_025356535.1 Herminiimonas sp. | reverse complement strand
CCGGCGCTGTTCAATGCCCTGTTCCCGCCATGGTTTGCCGGCTTCGCATTCGCCGCCATCGCCATCGGCGCCCTGGTGCCGGCGGCAGTGATGTCGATCGGCGCGGCAAATCTCTTCACGCGCAATTTCTGGAAGCCGTATGTCGATCCGCAGGTCACCCCGGCCGGCGAAGCGAAGGTGGCAAAACTGGTGTCGCTGGGCGTCAAGCTCGGCGCCCTGATCTTCATCCTGTTCTTGCCGACCAAGTTCGCGCTCGACCTGCAGCTGCTTGGCGGCGTCTGGATCCTGCAGACCTTTCCGGCGGTGGTCTTCGGCCTGTTCTTCAGCTGGTTCGGCGCGCGCGCCTTGCTGGCCGGCTGGGCCGCCGGCATCGTCGGCGGCAGCTGGCTGGCGCTGGCCGACGGTATCAAGCCGGTCCATGCCGTCATGCTGGCGGGCCAGAGCTACACGGTGTACACCGGCCTGCTGGCGCTGGCCCTCAACGTTGCGGTGGCAGTACTGGTGCAGATCGTGGCCGGCAACCGCCAGGCGCACACACCGGCCTTGCGGCGTCAGGCAGGCTGACGCCAGCCCGGCACGTCCGCACTGGCTGTGCAGTGACGATACAGTGACGATGCAGTCGCTGCGCAGTGGTCAGTTGATCAGCAGCGCCGATGTAAGCGACTCCACCTCGGCGGCGGACTCCTGCAGGATGCCTTGCAGCGTGCCGTCGCCGCATGCGAAGTCGATGGTCGCGCGCAGGCTTTCGGTATCGGCGCGGGCGCCGGGCGCAAAGGGCGAGGGCGTCTGGGCAAGCTGCTTTGCAAGCAGCAGCGTATTGCCCATCTGCGAATGCGCCGCCTGTCGCTTCGGCACCAGCGGCAGCACCAGCGCGCCGAACCAGACGTCTTCCATGGTCGTCAGCACCAGCTCCGGCACCGCCAGCTTTTTCATGACGGCGCGGCCGATGGTGCGCTCGCCGTATTCGCGCCAGCCTTCGCCGCCACCGTCGAAAATCCCGGGAAACTCGGCAGCGCGCGAGAGCAGGTAGAAGCCGCCGACGTCGTGCACGATGCCGGTAAAGAACGCTGTTTCCGTATCCTCGCCGGTGATGCGCTTTGCCAGCACATGGGCAATCGCGGCCGTCTGTGCGCTGTGTTCCCAGAGCTGTGCCGCCTTGATCCGCAGTCCGGGGTCCGACAGCATGCTGGCAAACTGGCGCATGATCTGCGCCGCAACCAGTGAACGCAAGGGCCGGAAGCCGAGCCTGGCCACGGCCGCATTGACGTTGGTGATTTCGCGCCCGCTGGGATTGTAGGCCGCCGAGTTGGCGATCGCCACCATGCGCGCTGCCAGCAACGGTTCCGCCGAGACCAGCTTGACTGCGCGCTCGAGATGACAGTCCGGGTCGTCGAGCGCGCTCTGAATCTGCAGGGAAGTATTGACGTTGGTCGGAAAACTCAGTTCGCCGCGTGTCGCTTCGCTGGCAATCTGACGGAATGCATCGATGCTTTGCATGGTGTGCCTCGGTTGTTCGTAGATGGCAGTTGCCTGGCGGCGCTTGCAAAAACCTGCCGGTGGCTAACGGCGCTGTCCGGTTACTCTACCCGAATCAACGCCAACAAACATGCTTTATGGAAACACATGTCGGATATTTGAAGCAGAACGCCGCCGCGCCGGCGCCTGCAAATTCGGGCTGCAGCCGATGCGGCCCTGACGGGGCCGTCATGGCTGGCCGTTCTTGTTAGAATCAGGCCTTTAAGCCGCGCCACCGCATTTGCGTGGGAATTTCCGGCAAATCAATCTTGCAAAGCGAAGGGCGTGGCATGCGCGGTGGCTGGGTTGAACATGGCACGGTCCTGATCCGTCTGACGCGGCCGCATTTCGCTTTCTATCGCGGCTATCTGGAAGGGCTGGCGCTCGGACCGCTGGCGCGCCGCTATCTCGAGACCGCAATCGGCACCGAGGCGGCCGCCACCGACCTGCGCATTGCGCAGTCGAGCGTCGGCTGGGTGCGCGCGCAATTGCTGGTTGCTGCGCGGCGTTCGGCCAACCCCACTACCGCGCGCCTGATCGGCCTGGCGCCGGAGCGGCTGCAGATCGACTATGCGGCAACGGTGCCGTCGCTCGAAGAATTTCGCGAAGAGCGCGATCCCTACGAAGTCTATTCGGAAGAAGACCTGATCGGTTTTTTCCAGGAACAGTACGGCGACGGCTCGGTGCGCACGGCGCGCAAGGCGGCGCGCAATGCCCGCCTGCGCGCGCGCCAGCTGATTGCCCTCTGGCAGCTCGAAGAACTGGTCGCCGCCGACCCGAAGCTCACCGACGGCGTCGACGGCTGGCTCGATCCGGCGCTGGCCAGGCGGCTGAAAGATGCCAATGTCGCAACCCTGCGGCAGCTGGTCGACGCCATCAACGGTTTCGGCTTTCGCTGGTACACCAAGGTGCCGAAGGTGGGCCAGAAGGCTGCGGCGCAGATCATCAAGTGGCTCACCGAGCCGGGTGTCTCGGCGGCGCTGGGCGTGCGGCTGCATGCGCGCGGCCTGGCGCCAAGGTCGCAACTGGCGTCGACGCTGCCGGCGATGTATCCGCCACGCACCGATATCGTACCGCTGGAAAATCTGCTCATACCGCAGGCGCTCGACGGCGCCCAAGGTATCAACCGTGGCGAACGCTCGCTGCTGTCGGCGCACAACGATCTGGCGGCGATTCAGGCGTGGCTCAACAAGTGCAAGCCGGGTGGCCACACGGTGCGCTCGTATCGCAAGGAAGCCGAGCGCTTCGTCCTCTGGGCGGTCGTCGAGAAAGGCAAGCCGGTGTCGTCCCTGACGGTTGAAGACTGCATCGATTACCGCGATTTTCTGTGGGACCTGGGACGTGTTACGCCAGCGGTATGGAGCAAGAAGTTCAGGATCGACCAGGCCCGCTGGCTCGGCACCCGGGGCACGCCGCGCTGGTCGGAATTCTGGCGTCCGTTCGAGGGGCCGCTGACGGCGAGTTCGCAAAAGACGGCGCTGGTGATCGTCCAGAGCCTGTGCCAGTGGCTCACCGACCAGCACTACCTGCACGGCAATCCGTTCAAGTCGGTGGGGCGGCTGGCGCGTGGCGCCGACCGCATCGACGTCACCCGCGCCCTGACCGGCGCCAAATGGAAGGCCGTCAAGGCGCACCTGGCGCAGATGGCTTCGGACGAGCGCTACTTCAGGCTGCGCTTCGTGCTGGTGCTGGCTTACAGCACCGGCGCCCGGCTGTCGGAACTGGTGGCCATGCGCAAGCGCGACCTGCGCAGCTTCAGCCGCGACGAAGAAGCCGATCAGCAGTGGGAAATCCGCGTCACCGGCAAGGGCGAGGTCAGCCGCGAGGTGCAGCTGCACCTGTTCGTCATGAACGAGATCCGCAGCTACTTCCGGCAACGCGGCCATGCGACGTTCGAGGCCGCGCCCGCCGATGCACCGCTGATTGCCAGCCTCGAAGTCGACCCGCAGACCGGCTGCGCCGATGCACCCTTGAGCAGTTCGCGCCTCTACGATGTCTTGAAAGGCTTCTTTGCCGAAGTCGCCGACACGCTGCCGCCGGCGCAGCATGAGATGGCCGAACGACTGCGCCGCGCCTCGACCCACTGGCTGCGGCATACCTTTGCAACCCATTTCCTGCAGACCGGCGGCGAACTGGCGATCCTGCGCGATCTGCTCGGCCACA
This sequence comes from Herminiimonas sp., assembly GCA_025356535.1. Taxonomy (GTDB): domain Bacteria; phylum Pseudomonadota; class Gammaproteobacteria; order Burkholderiales; family Burkholderiaceae_D; genus JANXSS01. Next base: position 13,131 of record JANXSS010000011.1, on the reverse strand, counting down.
AGTCGCTGGCCACCACGTCGGTGTATGTGACGACAGAACGCGACAACCGCAGCCGCGCCATGGAAAAATTCGGCCGCAATGCCGTGCTGTAACGCCCGCTTACACCTGAAACACCTGGCGGGCTGCCCCCTGCGACCGCATGCGGTACTTTGAAGCCTCGATGTTTCGAACAGGAGAACGCACCATGGAAAACCAAACGACTGCAGCAGCGAACCGGATTCATCCCTTGATGGCAGGCGCTGCCGCCTCCGTCATCCTGGTCAGCCTTCTGGGCGTTGCGGCAATTACCGGCGTGATTCCTTCGTCGCATGGCACCGTTGCCCCGGCCGCCGCTGCAGAAACCGCGCAGCCGTATGCGAGCGCGGCCGTGCCCGGCGCCGTGCAGAAAGACAGCGCCGGCCGCGACGTAGCGCGCACCGAGCGTTATGTCACAAGCGACGGCAGGATACTCGAAGTCGTGCCCGGTGCCCAGGCCGTCACGCCGGTGCAGCAGGCGCGCGTGATTGCTGACGCAGCGCCGGCGCCGGTCGTGCACCGCGCCGCGACACACCGTCCTGCCCAGCAACGGTCGCAGCAATACGCGCAAAACGCCTATGCCGAGCCGGCACCGCGCAGCTACCAGCAGCCGACATACCAGCAGGAGGCGCATCCGATCCGCAATTATGTCAGTGACATGCATCCGGTCGGCACCGGTGTCGGTGCGGTAGTCGGCGGCGTACTTGGCAATCAGGTGGGTGGCGGCAACGGCAAGAAGGTGGCAACGGTTGCCGGTGTTCTGTTGGGCGGTTATGCTGGCAACGAAGTAGCACATAACCGCAACCCGCTTGCCTGGTGATCGGCCCGGCGTTTTCGTGGCTGTATTGCAGCAACGAAAACGCCCGCCTTCAGGCCAGTCCAGTGGTCTACCACAAGGCACTCAACATGGCATTCAGCAAGAAAAGCAGCAGTTTTGCAAAGAAGGGGCCTCGCACGAGGCCGGTCGACGACCAGTTGACCACGGATGTGAAAGTGCTGGATTTCCGACGTGACTTCTACGAATGCCAGGTCTGCCTGGAGCAGGGCGAGACCGCAACCCATCAGTATCTGGATCAGTGCCCGTTCTACACGGCGACACAATGAATTGCTTGCCTAAAAAATAGGCAGAAGTCCGGCACAGGCGGTGTTTTTGGAGGAGGGAAATCCCCGACGACTGATTTGCACGCACGCTGCACCGGCTTGTGCACCGGGAGCCATACCCGGTGACGGTAACCCATGACCAATGACGGTCATTGCATAAAGTGCCGACGCCGTAACGGTTTCGATCACGGCTTTTTCCCTGGTCAGACGGGCGAATCTGGCCAAGGCAGCTTTCTGTAATGCAAAGCGTGAAAAAGCGCGGTCAAGAGCGTTTTCCAGTCGTCGATTTCACGCCGTGCGTCGGATCATGCGAGGATCAGCGCCGCGCCGTTCCCGTAACTTGCGCTGGATAAATTTCTGATGGTGCAACATAAGAGCCGTCCTTGATCGACTCGACCAGCTCTGCGACCACTTGTTCACGGCTCTTGCCGGCCGATGCCATGACCGGTGCGCCAACGACCGCCATCGACTTTACTTCGGCAACGAGAACCGGCTTGTCCGTGCCCTGCTGGTCGGCTGCCGGCGCATCGGCGGCGTGCAGCGATGGGATGACGCCTGCCGACAGCGCGAGAATTGCAAAAAAGTGCTTGGTGTTCATGTGAGACCTTTCATGGGAATGCATGGGATTGAAACTGGGCATGAGCGATTACCCTTGCCGGTACGCGGCAGCGGCAAGATCCGTACAAGGCGGCACCGCGTCCGGACACAGGCGCTGCCTCGTTCGCCTGCAGCAGTCCACTGTTCCGCTGCAGGAACGACATAATGCTTTAAAAAAACATTATCTATTTGATAATAATCAAGTGCCGTGATTTCCACATTGCATCAGTCCTGGAATGCGGATTTTTTTGAAAATGCCGGCTATGTGCAGGAAGAGCCGGTCGGCCCGGCGGCGCCATGGACGGGTCGCTTGTTGCCCAGGCCGTGCACGCGCATGAGTTCGAGGCCTACGTCCGGCGGAAAGCCTTGTCGCTGCGGTCGTTCCAGGTCGATCAGGAGGCTGCGCAGGTACTGATCGACCTGGGAGGCATCGTTCCAGCGGGCGGCAATTTCATTCATTACCCTGGGAAATTGCAAGGCCAGGTTTTCCGGGCGATAAGCGACCGGCAGGCAGGCCCACCAGTCCTGCGCCTGTGAACTGATCGATATATGCGCCGCACGGGGGCGCATGGCGGAAAATTTGTTGGTCATGATGCAAACGGATCGGTAATTTTATGTTGCAAGGCGATAAGTGACGCGGCTGCCGGACTACGGGCGTGTGCGGGTGGCGCAAAGCACCGACAGCATGCCAAAGCCGAAAACATTGATGTTGTTCCAGGTTAAGAATCGACCACCGCGCTCGCATCGGGACGACTCGCGCGGTCGCCCGCTGGCGTCTGCGACGGCGCCGGAGCCGGGTTCAACCGCCAGCGGCGTGCCTGGTCGTGCCTACACGGTTGCGATCGGCGTGACCGGCGAGCCGACGGCGCCCGGCAGGCGCAGTGGCTGCGCGGTCAGCATGAAGCGGCTGCGGCCGTGCGCATGCAGCCATTCCGCCAGCGCGCGCAGGTACCAGAGTTCGCCCAGCGGCACGCCGAGCTTGAAGAGGCAGTGATGATGCAGCGGCAGAATCGACTTGGTGCCGGTAACAGCGGTGGCGGGATAGGCTTCGACCGCATAGTTGTCGGCGCACAGGGCGCTGATGCCGGCGTCGGTGATCCATTGCAGCAGGCGCGCATCGCGCCCGTCGAGCACCGCGCAGGCATTGTGCAGTACCGCCGCATCCGGCGTGCCGTTCATTGCCAGCACCAGTTCGGCAAAGCCGGTTCGCAACACCAGCATGTCGCCCGGCTCCACCGTCACGCCGTCCACCTGCATCACCGACTGCAGTGTGTCGAAACCGACGAGCTTTCGGGCCGGGCCGAAATGGCGGTACAGGTCGACCAGCACGCCGCAGCCCTGCATGCCGTGCGCGGGCATGTTCTCGATGCCCAGCGCATTGGCATGCGAGGCATGCGCGCCGGCGCCGCTGCAGTCGTGCTCGGCCGCGGCATCGGCATAGTCGGCCGGACCGGTGACATCGGTGCCGGCCCTGAAGCCGTTGTAGTACACCATCTGCGGCACGCCGCTGCCATCTGCGGCACGCCGCTGCCGTCGGCGTCGAAGCGCGCGCCGACATGGGCAAGCGAGTCCCACTGGGTGGAATACTGCAGCGAGATGAGCACCTGGTCGTCGGAGATCACATCGACGCTGTCGGCGTCGATGCGGGCCATCGGAAAGTTCATCATCGGCAGGCCGTCGCGATAGGTCAGCTGCAACTGCGGCGGATTGCGCCGCGGATTGAGCAGGTTGCCGCCCGGCAGATCGAGCGGCAGCGACAGGCAGAAACTGGTGGCGTCGCGGATCTCGGCGGCGCCTTTCAGGATATGCTCGCGTGCAAGCAGATTGACGCGCCCGAGCTGGTCGTCAGCGCCGAAGTCACCCCAGGTCGAACCTTCAGGCCGATTTTGCCAACGCATGTGCATGTCCTTTGCTGTGTCGTTCATTTGACCGATGCGGCGCATCGCTGCCATGGCGCACTACGGTAATCGCTGGCCACAATCATCGCTGAAGATGTGGGCCGGTACCGCAGCAGGACCGGGTGAACATGCAGACCCTAACAGGACGCGCCACCGGAGGGTCGGCGCTGGCGAATTCTCCAGTGCATCTGGACCGGTGGAACTGGCGACGATTATCACGTCGGCATCATTTCAGCTGCTGCAATGTTGCCTGGTCTTCCAGGCCGCCATAGTATTTCACGAGGCACTGTTGAAATGTTGCTTGCTGCGGGTCTGCCGCTGCGAAGAGGGTCATGCAGGAGCAGAATTTCCGGGCATCGATCGCGCCGAAGATGGCGGGCGCCGTGCGGCCTTCGAGCGCCAGCACCTGCCTGCAGTGTTCGACAAGGCGCGGGCCGAGTACCGGATCAGCCAGATAGTGCCTGGCTTCATCAAGATCGCGCAGGCCGTAATATTTTGCATTGTCGCTCTTGCCAAGGGCCGCAAGCTGCGGGAAAAAATACCACATCCAGTGCGTGCGCTTCTCGCCGGCCTGTAACTCGGCCTGCACATCATGAAGCTGCCTGGTCTGGGCTGCGACGAAGGGCTGCAGATCGTAGTGCTTGCGCCCACGCCGCCCTGAGGCGACCGGCGGCGTTGCCGAAGAATCCATCGTCCGATTGTAACCACGATCCGACGCCCGCCGGGCAACGCTGGCAGCCACCGACCTGGCAGGCATCTGCGTACCGGTACCGGTGCTGGGCGGCGGGGCAGCCGGCTCGATGGAACGAGTGGCTTCAGGCGGCTCGGTCGGCGCCCTGCAGAACATCGCTCGAATGCAGCGCATCAAATTTCCTTTAAAAGAATGTCGAGCACAAAACGCCACCGTGCCACGATCATGGCCACAGCCCGTTGCGCTGGCTTTGCCCAGCACCGGAAGCTGCGTCGAAAGACCACCGCTGCATGCGTAACAGTGTATTATTTCGTCAAACTAAATAGATTCATTGATTCAATTTCTGCATACCCGATGTAAATACACTTCAATGCACAAGGCGGCCCGCAATCGGGTCGCGAAGGCAAGGCCGGCAGCCCTAGGATTTCGTCATGAATGCAAGTGTTGCGCTGCCGGTCCCCTACAGCCTGAAGCGCCATGGCATATCCGTCATGAACTGCGATGACGAACCGGTCAATACACCGGGTTGCATACAGGACCATGGATTCCTGTTGAGCATGCACCCGGATCACCTGGTGGTGACGCAGGTAAGCGAGAACTGCCGGCACTTCACCGGGCGCAGCGTCGACCAGATACTCAATGCACCGCTTGCAGTCATCGTCGGCGAGACGGCGGCGCGGCGCATCATGCAGCTGCTCGACAGCGAAACCCTGGAAAACAATCCCCTGTATGCGCTGTCGGTGCGCATGCCGGGCATGGGCCCGGAGACGCCGCTGCTCGACATCAGCCTGCATCTTTCCGATGGCGTGCTGATCCTGGAGCTCGAGGACAGCGGTGGCGTAACCGATTGCGCCGCGCCCCCCAGCGATTATTATGCCGTGGTCAAGCGCATCATGGGCCGGCTGCGCGCCACCTGTTCGCTGGCAGAGTTCTGCGAGGCGAGCGCCCTGGAGATGCGCAGGGTCATCGGTCTCGACCGTGTCATGGTGTACCGCTTTCACGCCGACGAGAGCGGTGAAGTCATGGCCGACGCGCATCGCGAAGATCTCCATTCCTGGCTCGGCCTCCACTACCCGGCCAGCGACATTCCAAAACCTGCGCGCGAGATCTTCAAGCGCATCGGCGTGCGGCCCCTGCCCGACGTCAACGGCGCGTTATGCGAAATCGTGCCGCTGATATCGCCGGCTACCGGGCGCGCGCTCGACATGACGTACTGCACCCTGCGCGGCGCCTCTCGCATGTACACCGAATACCTCAGCAACATGGGCGTCGCCGCTACGCTGACGATGCCGATCCTGCGGGAAGGCGAACTGTGGGGCCTGATCGTCTGCCACCATTACACCTCGACGGCGCTGCCCTACCAGGTGCGTGCGGCAGCCGAATTCATCGGGCAGGCGGTGTCGCTGGAAATGGCCGGCGCCGAAGCGCGCGAGCATCTCCAGTACCGCCAGCGCATCGACACGGTGCATCACGCCCTGGTTGCCAAGGCAACCGGCGCCAGCGGCCTGGCAGTGCTGGTGGAAGAGTCGGCGGGCCTGCTTGCCGGCATCGATGCCAGCGGCGTGGCCGTGCTGCATCGCGAGACCTGGATGGTTGCCGGCCGTACGCCCGACGAGCAGCAGTTGCGCCAACTCGCCGAGTGGCTCTACGAAAGGATCGAAGCGGCGCCGGACGCCCAGGACATGTTCGAGACGCATGCGCTGGGCGGACTTTATCCGCCTGCGGCGGCATTTGCCGGCAGCGCCAGTGGCGTGCTTGCCGTCAATCTGCGCCGGCACGGGCGTGGCGAGCTGATCCTGTGGTTCAGGTCGGAGCAGATCCAGACGTTTTCCTGGGCCGGCAATCCGCACGAAAAACCGTCCAGGCTGGGCGAACACGGCCTGCGCCTGACGCCGCGCCTGAGCTTCGACATCTGGCAGGAGCAGGTACGGGGCCGCTCGCTGCCCTGGTCGCGCATCGAAATCGATGCTGCGGTGCGCCTGCGCCTGTGGATCGTCGAACTGCTTGCCAGCCGCGCCGTCGAGCTTGCCGAAATCAATGGCCGCTTAGCGCGCAGCAACGAGGAACTCGATGCCTTTGCCTATCTCGCCGGCCATGACCTGAAGGAGCCGCTGCGCGGCATCCACAAGAACGCCTATTACCTGATGGAAGAAGCCAGCAGCGGCGGCGCGCTCGCCGAGGGCGCCACGGCGCGGCTCGAATCGGTGTTGCGCCTGACCGTACGCATGGATAACCTGCTCGACGCCCTGCTGCACTTTGCGCGGGTTGGCAGGATGTCGCTCGAATTCGAAGACACCGATCTGGCGCCGGTGCTGGTGGAGGCCTTCGAGATGATGGGCACGCGCCTGGCCGACAGCGGCGTCGAGGTACGCATCGGGCGGCCGTTGCCGCACATGTGGTGCGACCGCGTGCGGGTGCGGGAAGTGCTGCTGAACCTGCTCAGCAATGCGGTCAAGTACCACGACAAGGCAACGCCGTGGGTGGAAGTCGGCTATCTCGAGCCCGACGATCCGGCGCCGGCGCTGACCCGGCCGGAATCGGCGCCGGACGACACCGCCGGCCAGCGGATTTTTTATGTGCGCGACAACGGCATCGGCATCGACGCGCGCCACTGTGAGCGCGTCTTTGCCATCTTCAAGCGCCTGCATCCGCGCGAGGCCTTCGGTGGCGGCAGCGGCGCCGGCCTGGCCATCGCCCGCAAGCTCGTCGAGCAGCACTGCGGCCGGATCTGGTTCGATTCCGAGCTTGGCGTCGGCAGCACCTTTTACTTTACCCTGGCCGGCGCCGAGCTCGGCAACGGCAACCTGCTACCCGGTTCAGGCACGCCGTGAGAAGCCGCTCCCGAACCGATACCTGCAGAATACTGATCGTCGACGACAGTGCGAACGATCGTGCCGAAGCAAAAGCGGCGCTGTTGAACGGGTCCTTGCAGCGTTATGTGTTTCTCGAAGCGGCTTCCGGCGACGAAGCCTTGCGCCTGTGCCAACTGCTGCCGGCCCCGGACTGCATGGTGCTCGATTTCGAATTGCTCGACACGAATGCGCTCGACGTTCTGGCGCGCCTGCCGCGCGATGCCGACGATTTCATCACCATGCCAGTGGTCATTCTGACCGGTTCGGCAAATGCCACCGTCAACCAGGAAGTGCTGCGTGCCGGCGCCCAGGATTATGTCGGCAAATCCTGGCTCTGCCCCGAGAGCCTCACCCGCGCCGTCGAGAACGCCATCGAGCGGCATGCAATGCTGCGCGAGTTGCGCCAGGACCGCAGTCGCCAGCAACTCGTGGCCGAACTGACCCAGGCGGCCGCAGGCGGCTTCAGCGATGCACTCGACGCATTGCTGGAACAGGTCCGGATACAGGTGCAGGCCGACATCTTCCTGCGCTATGTCGGTGATGGCATCGACGAGGCCAACATGCGGCTGCAACGCAGCACCGGCCTGGACCAGCAGGCCCGGCGCGCGCTTGCTTTCCTGCCGTTCGATCAGGTCGCGCCGCAACTGCGCGTACTTGGCGCACGGGCCTATGCCAGCTTCCCGCTGACGGTCGACAATCGCATCATCGGTACGCTCAACTTTGCCGCGCGCTTGCGTGAGCAGTTCGCTGCGGCGGAGCTCGATTTCATTGCACTGGTCGCGCGCCAGATCAGCTATGCCTGGCAGCGTCTGCAGCTGCTGCAGTCGAAAGAGTCCGAACTGCGCAGCATGACCGACAATTCGCCGGACATACTGACGCGGCACGACCGCGAGATGCGCTGTGTATTCATCAACACTGCGGTGACCCGCACCACCGGCGAACTGCCGGAGATATACATCGGCAAGACCAGCCGCGAGCGCGGCATGCCGGAGGCCCTGTGCGCCATCTGGGAAGGGGCGATGCAGTATGTGATGGACAGCGGCCGGTCGCACCGGTTCGAGTTCGAGCTGGCATTTCCGACCGGTACGCGCTACTTCGAATGCTGCATGATGCCGGAACACGTACCCGGCGGTCCGGTCGAGTACCTGCTCGGTGTCTCCCACGACATTACCGAGCGCCGCCGCCTTGCGGTGCAGGGCGAGGTGCTGCTCAGGGAAGAGCAGGCCGCCCGCACCGAAGCCGAACGGGTAGGACTGATCAAGGATGAATTCCTGGCGACGCTGACACATGAGCTGCGCACGCCCTTGGCGTCGATCATCAGCTGGTCGAGCCTGCTCAAGTGCTCGCTCGACGATGCTGCGCTGGCGCGGCGCTGCATCGAGGTGATCCTGCAAAGTGCGAAAGAGCAGTCGCTGCTGATCGGCGATCTGCTCGACATGAACCGTATCGTTTCCGGCACGATGCGCATGGAAAACAAGATGGTCGACATCGACGCCCTCGCGGCGTCGGTTGCCGAGACGCTCGCGCCGACGGTCAATGCAAAGGGCATCACGCTCGCGCTGTCGCTGGCCTGCAGTAACACGACGCGCATCCGGGGCGACGCCGACCGGCTGCGCCAGGTGCTGTGGAACCTGTTGATCAACGCCGTCAAGTTCACGCCCGGCGGCGGCACCATCACGCTGGCCACGTCGGACGAAGGCGGCAATGTGGCCGTCTCGGTAATGGACAACGGCAGCGGCATCGACGCGCGCTTTTTGCCCTATCTGTTCGACCGCTTCACCCAGGCAGACGGCTCACGGGTCCGGCTCAACGGCGGCCTGGGGCTGGGGCTGTCGATTGTCAAGAACCTCGTCGAGCTGCACGGTGGCACCATCGCCGGCAGCAGCGCAGGCATCGGCTGCGGCGCCTGCTTCGTCATGCTTTTTCCGATGATCCAGCTTACGCCACTGGCCGACAGTACGCCGGTGTAACGGCGCGCGTGCGGCCTGATGCGGGCATGCCGCCAGGTTTCGCGCAGGTGCACCGTCGAGCCGGCCACGGCCGTGTCGCGTACTGCCGACCGCAGCATGGTAATGCCCCGCATGCGGGCCATTACCGGTTCGGCCATCGTCAGACCGGCTGCGGGCCGCCGTTGATGATCCACGGCGTGCCGAAGCGGTCGACCAGCATGCCGAAACCGTCCGCCCAAAAGGTCTTTGCCATCGGCATGGTGACCTTGCCGCCCTCGCTCAGGGCGTCGAATACCGGCCTTGCAAGTTCGGCGGTTGCGTAGGTGAGCGTGAGCGAAAAGCCTTTCATTGCTTCATGCGGCTGGCCCATCATGGCGTCGCCGGCCATCAGGGAAAAACCGTCGCCGGTCAGGTACGCATGCATGATGCGCTCGCCGCTGCCGGGCGGCATCTGGCTGGCCATCGGCGACTGGGCGACAGACATCATGGTTACTATCTTGCCCTCGAGCACGCGTTCGTAAAAACGCATGGCTTCGGCACAGGTGCCGTCGAACGACAGGTAAGCGTTAAGTTGCGGCATGGCACGAATCTCCGGACAGGTTTGAGGGATGGTCGGCCACATGTGCCACGCATCGTGCGCTGCCGCAGTCGCGTAGAACCTTCTGGAAGTCGTGTCCAACCCCCATGCACACTAACATGGTCCGTCGGCACGGTAGACGCTAAACCGGGCAACGATTGGCGGGAGCCCGTCTCCACCGGCACCACGCCGATCCCTCTTCATGATGTTCGAAACAGTGGCGTACTACTGGCGCAGGTGATTGCCGGTGCCGTCGCTGCCTGCCGGCTTGAGCTTGGGGAAACGCCGATCGTCGGCTTTCAAGCGGGTCGTGCGCCGACTGCCGAAGATGCGCTGCTCGACCAGGTAACCGCGCAAGGCTTCGAGGACAACCGTTGCCTCGTCGGCGCCATGTTCATGCGCCTCGCGGGCGATCGCTGCCAGGCGATCCTGATCGTCCATCGAAAGGTTGTTGCCGATGTGCGTTGCAATCTCCACCGGGCTCAGGCAGTTCGGATTGCTGACCCGGCTCCAGTAGCGTTCAAGCAGGTAATGAATCTCGCCGGTGGACACGCCGAATGCGAGCTGGATGACATCGCGATCCGACAAGCCGGTATCGTCGTACAGCATGATTTTCTCCACGACTCAAGCAGGTTTCAAGATAAGGCGAATTTATTTGTTCGGCTATAGGACAGCTGCGACATGTCTTGTAGGACATTTATCTCGCGAAACGTCGTGCCGGAGAAAGTATTCCCGTGCTTGACACTCGAGAAAGAAAATTTGCTTGCGTTAACAATCTGGCATGCTGGGGAAGTCGGCCTTGCGGAGAATCTGCAGGCCAGGCAGGTGCTTGCGCAGCATGGTGCTGCCGGCCTGCAGTAATATCGGACACCTGTCTTGTCGCATTCATAACCGGAAACATCATGCATCCAGTCTCATCGCATCCCCTGCTGCAATCGCTGCAAACGCCGGAACGCGGCAAGATCGTCTCGGCCGAGGAAGCGGTGCGACTCATCCGCGACAACGACACGATTGCCACCGGCGGCTTCGTCGGCATCGGCTTTGCAGAAGAAATCGCGATCGCGCTGGAGAAATTATTCTTGGATAGCCAGGAACGGTATCCGCAGGCTGCCGGCAAGCCGTCCAACCTGACGCTGGTGTATGCCGGCGGGCAGGGCGACGGCAAGGAAAAAGGCCTCAATCACCTGGCGCATGAAGGCTTGCTCAGGCGCGTCATCGGCGGCCACTGGGGCCTGGTGCCCAAGCTGCAGCAGCTGGCCATTTCAGACCGGATCGAAGCCTACAACCTGCCGCAGGGCGTGATCTCGCACCTGTTTCGCGACATCGCCGCGCACCGACCCGGGCATGTATCGACGGTGGGCCTGGGCACCTTCGTCGATCCGCGCTTCGGCGGCGGCAGACTCAACGCCCGCACCACCGAAGCGCTGGTGCGGGTCTTGCAGATCGATGGCCGGGACTATCTTTTTTACGATGCCTTTCCGATCGACGTCGGCATCATCCGCGGCACCACCGCCGACCCCGACGGCAACATCACGATGGAAAAGGAGGCACTGACGCTGGAGTCGCTGGCAATCGCCATGGCCGCGCGCAATTCGGGCGGCATCGTCATCGTCCAGGTCGAACGCATCGCCGAACGCGGCACCCTCAATCCGCGCCAGGTAAAGATACCCGGCATCCTGGTCGATTGCGTCGTTGTTGCCAGCCCGCAGAACCACTGGCAGACCTTTCTCGAACCCTACAGTGCCGCCTTCAGCGGCGAGATCCGGGTGCCGCCCGGCTCCCTGCGGCCAATGGCGATGAGCGAGCGCAAGATCATCGCCCGCCGCGCGGCGCTGGAGTTGAAACCCAACAGCGTCGTCAATCTCGGCATCGGCATGCCCGAAGGCATCGCCGAAATCGCCAACGAAGAAAAGGTCATCGACCTGATGACGCTGACGGCCGAGCCGGGCGTGATCGGCGGCATACCGGCGGGTGGCCTGAATTTCGGCGCGGCAATCAATGCGCAGGCAATCATCGACCAGCCGGCGCAGTTCGACTTCTATGACGGCGGTGGCCTCGACATTGCCTTTCTTGGCCTGGCGCAGGCCGATCGGGAGGGCAACCTGAACGTCAGCAAGTTCGGCGTCAAGCTGGCCGGCGCCGGCGGCTTCATCAACATCAGCCAGAATGCAAAGAAGGTCGTGTTCGTGGGCACCTTCAGCGCCGGTGGCCTCGAGGTGGCGGTGGAGCAGGGCCGCTTGCGCATCGTTGCCGAAGGCGCCGCCCGAAAATTCGTGCAGGATGTCGAGCACCGGACCTTCAGCGGTCCCTATGCAGCCGAGCGCGCACAGACGGTGCTGTATGTGACAGAGCGCTGCGTGTTTTCCCTGACGGCTGCCGGCCTGGAGTTAATCGAGATTGCGCCTGGCATCGATCTGGAGCGCGATATCCTGGCGCACATGGCATTTCGCCCGCTGATGACGACTGCGCCGCGCCTCATGGATGCGCGCATCTTCCAGGACGCGCCGATGGGATTGCGCGACATGATGCTGGCGTTGCCCCTCCAACACCGCTTTACGTACGATACGCAGCAAAAGATGGTGTTCATCAACTTCGAGGGATATACCATCAAGAATGCGGCCGATGTTGCGGCGGTGCGCGGGGAGGTCGAACGGATCGCCGCGCCCCTGCAGCACCGGATCTATGCCATCGTCAATTACGATAACTTCACGATCCTGCCCGATGTCCTCGATGCCTACACCGACATGGTGAAAAGCCTGATGGACCGTTTCTATTCGGGCGTGACGCGCTACACCACCAGCAGCTTTCTGCGCATGAAGCTCGGCGAGGCGCTGTCGAAGCGCAGCGTGGCGCCGTATATCTACGAAAGTTCGGAAGAAGCGCATGCGCACATGCGCGAACTCGAGAAAAAAGCGCTTACGTGATCCGGGCGTAGTGTGGCAGGGTCGTCGGATATTTCGAGCCACGCACCTCGGCCAGGGCATCGGTGTTCTTGAGGATCGGCGAGTCCAGCCGCACGCGATCCCACTGCAGGGGCTTTTCCCTGGCCGCGGCGCCGCCACCGATGCTGAACAGGCTGGCTTTCTCGCGCACCAGGATTTCGCGGACCTCCGGGTCCAGCCTTGCCATTCTTTTCTTGCCCAGCTTGGCGAGCAGCTCACGTTGCTGCTGCTTGGCAAGTGCGCGTTCATTCGCATTGGGATTGATGATGACGATTTCGACCAGCTGGCCGTGTTGATCGGCCCGGTACATCGTGGCCCTGCTCGACTCGAAAGGATTGATGTGCATGGAGAGACTTTAAGAAGGATTGGACTGTTGACGATTGCCTAGAACTGATCCACTTAAAGCAATAAATTTCATCTAAATTTGACCCACGTGATTGAATCACCTGCTTAATGTTTGAGCAGGGAGACAGGGAGTGATCACAGTGGGCATGTTAGCCAAGATCAGG
>JANXSS010000495.1 GCA_025356535.1 Herminiimonas sp. | reverse complement strand
TGCTGGTGACCGGGCCGACCGGCTCGGGCAAGACCACCACCCTGTACGCGGCGCTGACCGAGATCCACAACGGCCGCGAGAAGATCATCACCATCGAGGACCCGGTCGAGTACCAGCTGCCCGGCATTTTGCAGATCCCGGTCAACGAGAAGAAGGGCCTGACCTTCGCCAAGGGCCTGCGCTCGATCCTGCGGCACGACCCGGACAAGATCATGGTCGGCGAGATCCGCGACCGCGAGACCGCGGAAATCGCCGTGCAATCGGCGCTCACCGGCCACCTGGTGCTCACCACCGTGCATGCCAATAATGTCTTCGACGTCTTCGGCCGCTTCACCCACATGGGCATCGATCCGTATGCCTTCGTCTCCGCACTCAACGGCATCTGGGCGCAGCGGCTGGTGCGCACCAACTGCCCGCATTGCGCGGTGCCCGAGGTGCCGACCGAGCTGGCGCTGGCAGCGGTGAACCTGACGCGCGCCGACGTCGCCGGCTTCGACTTCAGGCATGGCACCGGTTGCGGCGACTGCCGCGGCACCGGCTACAAGGGCCGCCGCTCGATCGCTGAAATCCTGACCCTCAACGACGAGATCCGCGAGCTGATCGTCGACAAGAAGCCGATCCGCCAGATCAAGGCCGCAGCCTACCAGAGCGGCACGCGCAGCCTGCGCCTGGCGGCGCTCGACCTGGTGCGCTGCGGCGCCACCACGCTGGCAGAAATCAAGCGGGTGACGCTCCATGCTTGAACGCCTGACACATGACCTGCGCCTCGACGTGTTGGCCACCGGGCTGCGCCTGCACGGCGTGCCGCGCTGGCTGCGTGGCGCGCCGGTGCTGCTGGCGGAAATCGAACTGCAGCCGGCTGCCGGAACCGGCATCGATTGCCGCTGCCTGGCCGCCGGCCTGGCGACGCTCTCGGCCAACCGCGCCTGGACCGGACGCGCCTTGCACGTGGTGCTGGCCGATGCGCTGGCCCGGCTCTGGCATGTCGCGCCGCCGCCCGGCGCGATGCGCATGACCGACCTCAGGGCCGCTGCCGCGTTGCGTTTCCAGACGCTGTACGGCGAGCCGCTCGAGGCCTGGCAGATGCACGCCGCGTGGGATGCACGGCATCCGTTCGTGGCCGTCGCCCTGCGCCTGGACTTGCTGGCGGCGCTGCGCCAGGGCGCCCTGGCGCAGCAGCTGACCCTGGTCAGCATAACGCCGCATTTCATCGGCGCCTGGAACCGCTGGTGCGGCGTGCTGCGCACCGGCGCCTGGTTCGGCGTGCTGCACGGGCCGGTGCTCACCCTCGGCGTGGTCGCGGCAGGCCGCCTGCAGGCAGTGCGCAGCGTGGTGCTGCCACCCGAGGCCGACTTTGCCTGGCTCGAACGCAGTCTCTGGCGCGAGGCACTGCTGCTTGACCTGCCGGCGCCGGCATTGCTGCAGGTGTGCGGCGCGGTACCGGCGGCATGGTGCCTGCCAGCGGCCGGCGGCAGGTTGGCCTGCCAGGCGCTGGAGGCGGCCGCGCCCGCGCTCCAAGCAGGCCGGCGCGCCGGGCCGGTATCGACGGGCGCTGCATGAAGCGGCTGGCGCTCGATTTCGCACCGCGCTCGCTGCGCGCGATGCTGGCGCAGCAGACGCGGCGCACCGGCCTGGCCGTGCTGCTTGGCGCCGTGCTCGGCCTGGGTCTCGTGTTATCGGCCGTGCTGGGCGGCTACCGGCTGATGCAGGCGCGCGAGAGCCGCCTGGCGCAGGCGCAGCAGGACCAGATGCAACAGGCGCGCGAAGCGCGCAGCGCGGCGCGGGCGGCACCGGCGCCGCAGCCGGCGCTGCCGGCGGCGCAGGCCGCGGCGATCAACCGCGCCATCCTGCAACTGAACCTGCCGTGGCGCGAACTGCAGCATGCCGTCGCACTGGCCACGCCGGCTTCGGTGGCGCTGCTGAGCCTGGAGCCGGACGCAGGCAAGCGTGTCCTGCGGATCATGGCCGAAGCCAGGAGCAGCGACGTCATGTTCGAGTATCTGCGCGCCCTGCAGCAGCAGGCGCTGTTTGCCGCGGTGACGTTGACCCGGCATGAAGTCAACGAGCAAGATGCCAACAATCCGGTCCGGTTCCAGATCGAAGCGCAATGGGTGCCGGATTGAGCCGGGCGAACCACCCCATGCAGCCGCACCGGTCGCACATCCAGGCAATCGGCACGCTGCTGCTGCGCGCGCAGCTCGCGTGCATGCGTACCGGCAGCGCCGGTTGTGCGGCGCTGCTGCTGTGCCTGCTGGGCGCAGCCGGCTGGGCCTGGCTGGTTCCGCAGCGTGCGGCACTGGCCGCCGGCGCGCAGCGCGATCCGGTTGCGCCGCGCGAAGCGGCGCGTGCAGTCGCGCCGGCATCCGGCCAGCAGAACCTGGCGCAGTTCCAAGCGCTGCTGGGCGAGCCGCGTCATGTCGGCGAGCAGGTGCGCACCCTGTTCGCCCTGGCGGCGACGGCCGGACTGGAACTGAAGCAGGGTGAATACCGGAGCGGCTACGATCAAGCCAGCGGGCTGGCGACCTATCGGATGATCCTGCCGGTCAAGGGCCCGTATCCGGCGATCTGGCACTTCAGCCTGCTGGCGCTGCGCGCCATGCCCTTTGCCGCACTCGACGAGATCACGTTCAAGCGCGACACGATCGCCGACGCCACGCCCGAGGCGCGGCTGCAGATCACGCTGTTCCTGTTGCCGCCAACCGCAGGCGGCAGCCCGTGAAGCGGCGTCACGTGCTGCTGGCCGCCGGCCTCGTCGTGGCGGCCGGCCTGGCTCTTCTCGGCGACAGGACGGCCCAGTCCGAGGTGGCCGAGCCGGTCGTGCGCGCGCCGGCGCCGGGCGCCGGCAGCCGGCCTGCGCGCGACGACTCGCGCGCGGCAGCGGCCGGCCCGGCGATACTCGCCGTCGTGCCGCGCGCCGCACCGGATGCGACGACGCTGGGCGAATCGGCCGGGGATGCGGCGCTTTTCCGCAGCCAGGACTGGACGCCGCCACCGCCACCGCCGGCAGTCGTGCCGGCGCCCGCGCCGCGCGCACCGGCATTGCCCTTCACGTACATCGGCAAGGCCGCCAGCGACGGCCAGTGGCAGGTTTTCCTTGCCAGCGGCGAACGGACCCTGGTCGTGCATGCGAATGAAATCATCGATGGAACCTACCGGGTCGATGCAATCGCGCCGCCCCTGCTGACCATTACCTATCTGCCTTTGAAACAGGTTCAACAGCTCAATATTGGAGTAATCGACTGATGTCAGGTCCCTCTCGGATGGTTGCATCGATTCATGCCGGCGTGCGGCTGGTGCAGCTTGCCACGCTGCTGCTGGCCCTGGGCGGTTGCGCCGCACAGATGGCTTTCAGGGATGCGCGCGCGCTGGTGGCCCAGGACCAGCAGGAGGCCGGACTGGCGAAATTCCAGGAGGCGGCAAACCGCGAGCCGGGCAACGCCGAATACCGCATCGCCTACCTGCAGACCCGCGACCGGGTCATCCGGCGCGCGCTGGACCAGGCCGAACGCCTGCTTGCCGAGGACAAGCCGCAGCAGGCGCTGGCGCCGCTGCAGCAGGTGCTGGTTTTCGATCCGCAGAACGAACGCGCGCGCGCCAACCTGAACCGCATCGAGCGCGACGCCCGGCATGAGCGGCTGCTGGGGGGCGTGACGGAGGCGATCGAGAAAAAACAGTACGACAGCGCCAGCCGCAGCCTGGGCGCGATCCTGGCCGAGCGCCCGGAGCATGCCCGCGCCCGGGCCTTGCAGCGCGAGATCGCCAGCCGCACGACGGTGGCGCCGGTCGACACGGTACTGGCGCAGGCGTTCAGGAAACCGATCTCGATCCAGTTCCAGGACGCCTCGCTGCGGCAGGTCTTTGCCGTCATTGCACAGACCTCGGGCCTGAACTTCATCTTCGACAGGGATATCAAGAGCGATCTTAAGACGTCGATCTTCCTCAAGAACAGCACGATCGAATCCGCCATTTTCCTGCTGCTCACCACCAATCAGCTGGAGCAGCGCGTCATGGATGCCAACACCATCCTGATCTATCCGGGCGGGGCGGCCAAGCAGAAGGAATACCAGGAAATGGCGGTCAAGACCTTCTACATCGCCAATGCCGACGCCAGGGTTTTGGCCGCGACCCTGAAGACGATCCTGAAGGCGCGCGACGTGGTGGTCGATGAAAAACTCAACCTCGTCATCATGCGCGATGCGCCCGAGGCGATCCGGCTTGCCGAGCGGCTGGTGGCATTGCAGGACGTGCCCGAGCCCGAAGTCATGCTCGACGTGGAAATCCTCGAAATCAAGCGCAGCCGCCTGCTCGAACTCGGCATCGCCTGGCCGGCAAATGTCAGCTTCACGCCGCTGTCGCTGGCCGGCGGCGCTGCGGTGACGCTTGCCGACCTGCGCCACACCCACGGCAGCAGCATCGCCACGACCGGTGTCACCGCCCAGATCAATGCCAACAAGACCGACGGCGACACCAATATCCTGGCCAATCCGCGCATCCGGGTGCGCAACAAGGAAAAGGCAAGGATCGTCATCGGCGACAAGGTGCCGGTGATCACGACCACGATTTCACCGGGCACCGGCGGCTTTGCCTCCGAGTCGGTCAGCTACATCGACGTTGGCCTCACGCTCAGTGCCGAGCCGACCATCTACCTCAACAACGACGTCGCCATCCGGGTCTCGCTGGAGGTCAGCAACCTGGTCAACCAGATTCAGACCAGGTCGGGCACCACCGCCTACCAGATCGGCACGCGGCAGGTCTCCACGCTGCTGCAGCTCAAGGATGGCGAGAACCAGGTCCTGGCCGGGCTGATCAACAACGAAGACCGCAGCACCGGCAGCAAGCTGCCCGGCCTGGGCGAGGTGCCGATACTGGGCCGCCTGTTCGGCAGCACCACCGACAACAACCAGAAGACGGAAATCGTGCTGTCGATCACGCCGCACCTGGTGCGCAATGTACAGCGTCCGGACGCCAGCATTTCCGAATTCGCCGCCGGCACCGATGCGAGCTTCCGGCGGCCGCCGGCGTCCGGTGCGGCAGCGGGCGGCGTGGAAATGCCGGCCAGCCTGGCGCCGGCGGTGTCATCCGCCTCACCCGCTTCGTCCACCTCGTCCGCTTTGTCCACCTCGTCCGCTTCGTCCGCTTTGTCCACCTCGTCCGCTTCGTCCACCTTGCCCACCTCGTCCGGACAGCCGGTGCCGGTCCTGCCGGCTGCATCGGCTGCAACGGTCGCCCCCCTCATGCCGACGCCGCCGCCGGAGCCCGTCGCCGCAGCCGACAGCGCGCCGCAATGACGCGTGGCGCCAGCACGGTGCTGCGGCCCGCCCGGGGTTTCACGCTGATCGAATTGCTGGTGACGCTGGCCATTCTCGGGCTGCTCGGCACGCTCGTGGTGCCGGTCACGCAGGTGGTGCTGCAGCGCCGCCAGGAGCAGGAACTGCGCCGCGCCCTGCAGGAAGTGCGGCAGGCGCTCGACGCCTACAAGCATGCATACGACGAAGGCCACATCGCCCGCTCGGCCACCGGCAGCGGCTATCCGCAAACACTGGCGCAGCTCGTCACCGGCGTTCCCGACATGCGCGACGCCCGGCACGCCAAGCTGCATTTCCTGCGACGCGTGCCGCGCGACCCGTTCGAGGCGAACGGGTCGCCGGCCGATGCGCCGACCTGGGGCCTGCGCAGCTATGCCAGCGAGGCCGACGATCCGCGCGAGGGCGACGATGTCTACGATATCCATTCGACCTCGGCCAGGACCGGCCTGAACAACGTCGCGTACCGGCAATGGTGAGCCGGGCCGGCGGGCAGCGCGCCTTCACGCTCATCGAGCTGCTGGTCGTGCTGGGCATCATTGCATTGATGCTCAGCCTGGCGGTGCCGCGTTTTTTTCCGAGCATCGACAAGTCGCGCGAGATCATCCTGGCAGACAACCTGCGCAACGTCCGCGCCGTCATCGACCAGTTCTATGGCGACACCGGCCGTTATCCGGACTCGCTCGAACAGCTGGTCGAGAAAAAATACCTGCGCGCCCTGCCGGTCGATCCGCTCACCGAGAGCGCCACCGGCTGGATCGTCGTGCCGCCCGACGACACCGCAACCGGTGGCGTCTACAACATCCGCAGCGGCGCACCCGGCGCCGATCGCACCGGCAAATCCTATGCCGACTGGTGAGCGCCCGGCGCGCGGGACGTGGCGGGCGGGCGGCTTCAGCTATGTCGGCCTGCTGATCCTGCTGGCCATCCTCGGGCTGGTCGCCGCCACCGGCCTGAAGATGGGCGCGGTAGTGCAGCGCACCGCCGCCGAGCAGGCGCTGCTCGACATCGGCGGGGCCTTCAGCGATGCGCTCAAGAGCTATGCCGAGGCGTCGGTGTCCGGCCAGCCCGACTTGCCGGCGTCGTTGCAGGACCTGCTGAAGGACACGCGGTTTCCGGTGCCGCGGCGCCACCTGCGCAGGATTTTCATCGACCCGATCACCGGCAGCAGCCAGTGGGGGCTGACCTACCTGCAGGACAAGGATGGCGTCACCGGCGTCTACAGCCTTTCGACGGCCAGGCCGATCAAGCGGGCGCGCTTCGCCGCGCGTTTCAGCAGCTTCGAGGCCAGGCCGGCGCGCGCCTACCGCGACTGGATCTTCACCGCCGAACAGGCAGCGCCGCCGCCGGTGCCGGCGCCGCAGGCCAGCACCCGCCTGCCGCCGGCGCGCACGCTGTCGAACCCGCTCGACCTGATCGATGTGCCGCACATTGCACCGGGCGCGTCCAGGCTGCCCGCACCGCCTGCGACAACGCCGCCGCCCGACCCGGGCGGGCGCACATTGTCGAGTCCGCTGGGGCCCTAGCGCGAAGGCACGCAATCGGTTGCGGGTTTTCAGGTCACCGTCATTACTTTGTAATATTGCATCTATAACATCTTGCTTTTTGGATATATCGACCGTGGCGTTACGTCTAGCGCAAGTCCGTTGAAGAAGATCAGATGCTGTAACCACGTCTGCGCCGCAATCCGAATCGTCGTCACGCCAGGCAGGGCAGGGCCGCCACTGCTGCAGCCGCATTGCCGGCATTGCTGCTGATGGCGCTGCTGCTGCCGGCGGCGCCGGCGCGGGCGCAGCAGGACGAGCCGGCCGGTGCGCTCGATGCCGCGCCGGGGAGCGCTGCGAGCGCAATTGGGGAGGCGGTGCTCGTCGATGGCGTTGGCGGCCTGATCGTCAACGGCACCACGACCGGTATCGGGCAGGAATTTTTCCGCGCTTTCAATGAATTCTGGCGGGAGAAACCGGAAGGCGACAAATTTACCCTGACCGTCACCGAGCGCGCATCGCGGCGCTTCGGCAGTCAGATTTTTATCTATCTGGGTCAGAAACGGGTGTACGCCGCCGCATTGCCCTTCAAGCTGCATCTGGTCAGGGCAATCAGCGAACAGGCAGCCGAGGCCACCTACACCAACATCATCTCGATGGACATGTTTGCACCCGGCGCGGCCGACCCGGACCTTGCAAACGATGAAATGTAGTTGCGGTCGATGGCACGCCGAATCATGTTGGTGAGTCATGCTGGTGAGTCATGCTGGCGAACTGCGTCGGCGAATCACAATAAAACGAGAATGAATGTCAATGAAAACAGTCAAGCGCCACCACCGTCAGCTCCAACTCGGCTGCCTGTTCATGTCGATCTGCGCCAGTGCCGGCGCCACCGAGCTGGTCTATGCGCCGGTCAATCCCTCGTTTGGCGGCAATCCGAACAATGCCGCCGGTCTGCTCGGCATTGCCCAGGCACAGAATCCCTACAAGGCGCCGACCAACTCGCCCCTGCAGACCTTCAACAACAACCTGCAGAATTCGATCCTGAGCCGCCTGTCGACCGAAGCGGTCAATACGCTGTTCGGCAAGGCCTCGCCGCTCACGCCCGGCACCTACGACACGCTCAACTACACCATCAAGATCAGCGACGCCGGCAACGGCGACCTGACGATCGAGACCACCGACAAGGGTAGCGGCGCGACCGCATCGTTTACGGTCAATGCCGGCGCGCTGACGCAATGACGCGCGTGCCTTCGCACTTGCATGCCGGCCGCCCGGCCGGCATGCGCTGGCTGCTGCCGGCCATGCTTCTGGCCACGCTGCTGGCAGCGGGCTGCTCCGTCATTCCGCCTTCGAACGTGAAATCGAATGCGCGCCTGACACCGGCTTCGAACGTCACGCGCGACCTCGCCCAGTTGCCGGAACCGAAAGCCAGGATCGCGGTTGCGGTCTATGGTTTTCGCGACCAGACCGGACAGTTCAAGCCGTCGCCGGACAGTTCGTATTCGACCTCGGTGACCCAGGGCGCCGCGTCCATGCTGGTCAAGGCGCTCAAGGACTCGGGCTGGTTCATGCCGGTCGAACGGGAGGGCCTGCAGAACCTGCTGACCGAACGCAAGATCGTGCGGGCGATCGAATCGCCGAACGAAAAGGGCAAGCCGCTGGTGAACCTGCCGCCGCTCATGCCGGCGAGCATGATCATCGAAGGCGGCGTGATCGCCTATGAATCCAATGTGCGCACCGGCGGCAAGGGCGCCAGCTATCTCGGCATCGGCGCCAGCACCCAGTATCACGTCGACCAGGTCACCGTCATCGTGCGCGCCATCGATATTCGCGACGGCCAGGTGCTCAACACCGTCTCGGTGACCAAGACCATCTATTCGTATCAGTTCTCCGCCAACATCTACAAATTCACGTCGTTCCAGCATCTGCTGCAGGGCGAGACCGGCTATACGACCAACGAACCGGCGCAGCTGGCCGTGCGCGAAGCGATCGAACTGGCGGTGATCCACATGACGGTGCAGGGCGTGCGCGACCGCTTCCTGGACCTGAAGAACGACGAGGACATCAATGCGCCGATCGTGCAGGCCTACCTGACCGAAAGCATGTCGAACCTGAACGAGGACGCCGGCGCCGAAGGCAGCCTGGTGCGCCGCCGCTCGCTGCTGGCAGACGACCTGGTGCCGCCGGTGCAGCCGCTGGTGCCGGCGTCGGCCGCGAAAGTCGCCGCCAGGGCGAGGGCGGCGGCGTCTGCCGGGCGCGACAATGGACGCCCGCCCGACCCGGCGGCATCGACCGGCACCGATGCCGCTGCAGCGACCGGCCCGGTTGCCGCCGCCGGCCGATCCGCCCCGACCACGCCGGCGGCAAAGCCGGGCGCTGCGACCGAAGATATCTTCGGCCAGTACTGGAAGCATTGAAGCACCGCATCGCGCAAAACGGAGACCGTCCCATGCAAATCCATCGACGCATCCACGCCTGCAGCCGCGTCGTCCTCGTTATGGCGGCATGCTGCCTTGCCTGGCAGGCCGGCGCATCCGATCTGTCGAGCGTCTCGGACTTCGGCGCCGTCAACCTGGTTGGCAACGAAGCCTTCATCACACAGACCGGCGACGGCAATTTCGCTTCGATCGATCAGGCGGTCGATGTCTACCGTGGCGGCGGCAATTTTGCCGAGATCAACCAGGCCAACAGCAGCGGCAACCACGCCAGCATCGAACAGACCGGCGCGTCGAACCGCATCCGGATCGACCAGAGCGGCTCCGACTTCAACTACGCCAGCCTCACGCAGGCCGGCAACGGCAATACGGTCGACCTGATGCAGCGCGGCGGCGGCAACCTGTTCACGTCGAGCCAGGTCGGCAATGACAACTCGATCGTGTTCACGCAAAACGGCAGCAACACGGCCAACCTGGTTGAGATCGGCAACAACAACACGATCAACATGTCGCAGCCCAAAGGCAGTCTGGCCGTCACCAACATCACGTTGAATGGCAATGGCATGACGGCCACCGTCAGGTAGTACCGCCCGCACTTCCCGCGAATTTCCTGCGCTTTTCTCATGCACCTCGACGTTCCGCCGGCCGGATCACGGCGGCGCTGTCGTCATGCCAGGACATTCACGTAAATGAATTTGCCGCTTCAGATTCGATTTCTTCGAATTGGTTCCGCAATTCATTGTGTTGTAACAATTTTGTTTGAGAATGATGACAGGTTGCTAAATAAAAATATCATCAGTCAGGTCAAAACGTTGTCCCTGCAATACCGGCTCTGACCGGAGCGGTGACGATCCTCGGCCGCGCATGCCGGTCATGCCGGCCGCTTCAAGGGGCGTGCCAGGCCAGCGCCTGGCGGGTCGGATAAGTCGCCGCCCCAATAGCGCCCTGTAACGTCCATCCTGCGCGTCAAAGCGATCGGCCAGGCAACGCCAGACTTTTTATCCAGCCGGATCCTGACCGTGAACGCGGCGGTCGCCATCGCTTTTTGGAGCAAACGGATGCATTCACACCCATGAGCGCGGTCATTCTGGTGGTCGAAGACGAACCTGCAATCCAGGAACTGGTTGCGGCCACGCTGACCTTTGCCGGCTACAAGGTCCTGCGCGCCGGTGACGCCGAATCGGCGCATCGGATCATTGCCGACATGCTGCCCGATTTGATCGTCTCGGACTGGGTCCTGCCGGGCAATTCGGGTATCGTCCTGCTGCGTCAGCTGCGCGGCAATCCGCATACCGCCGGCATTCCGGTCATCATGCTCACGGCCCGCGTGGCCGACCAGGACGCCGTGCTGGCACTTGAAAGCGGCGCCGACGATTTCATCACCAAGCCCTTCAGTCCGCGCCAGCTGGTGGCGCGGATCTATGCGCTGCTGCGCCGGCGCGCACCGCACCTGACGACCGACGACATCCGTCACGGCGCCCTGCACCTCGACCCCTCCACGCGCAGCGTGACCGTGGCCGGCCGGCCGGTCGTGCTCAGCCCGACCGAATTCCGGCTGCTGCATTTTTTCATGGCGCAGCCCGGCCGCGTGCACAACCGCGCGTACCTGCTCGACAAGGTCTGGAACATGAACACCTTCCTGGAAGAGCGCACCGTCGATGCCCATGTCGGCCGCCTGCGCAGTGCGCTCGAAGTAACCGGCGAGCATGCGCGCATCGAAACCGTGCGCGGTCTGGGCTATCGCTTCGTCGTCCAGGGCGCCGCCGACAAGCCGGTCGTCAAGCCGCTCGAGCCGGGCCTGTCGTCTTGAAGTTCATCGCCATCCTCAGCAAGCTCGAAGAAGAATATCTGATGCGCGCCAGCGAAGCGGCCATCTACGTGCGCAAGCTGCGCCAATTGTTCCTGTGGACGCAGGGGCAGCTTCAGGGCTTGCTGCCGCATCGGGTCATGGTCTGCATCCAGTTCGGCGACAACGATGAAGTCGTCAGCATCGAATGTCTCGACGGCGATCTGCGCGCGCCGGGCTTCATGAAAGCGATGTGCGACGGCGAAGAGGGCCTTGCCGTGCGCCTGGCGCTTTACTGCCGTGCAAACGGCACGATGCCCTGCGTGATCACCGCCGACGGCGCCGGCCCCGAACATCCGCTCAATCGCCTGCAAGGGGAAGTCGTCGCGCAGGGCCTGGGCAATGCGCTGGTGCACGGCACCGAGCGCATGCGCGGCGGCGCAACGTTCTTTGCCCTGTTTTCGATGCCGGAGGCGCCGATGCAGCGCCAGGTGTTCTTTTTCGACCTGCTGCTGCCGTACCTGCACCTGGCCTTCCAGCGGGCGATGATGACCAGCGATGCATGGACCGTACCGCCACAAGGTGCGAACCCGCTGACGGTGCGCGAGCTGGAAATACTGAGTTGGGTTACCAAGGGAAAGAGCAATTTCGAGATCGGCGAAATCATCCACCTGAGTCATCTGACGGTCAAAAACCACCTGCAGAACATCTACCGCAAGCTCGACGTGCACAACCGCGTCCAGGCGATTTCCCGTTGCTATGCGCTGCAATTGCTGACCCGGCAAACGCCCGGTGGAAAAGGCGAAGGCAGGAAGCCGCCGCCACGATAAGTCGTGGCGGCCTGAGCCGAACGGCTCATGAGAATCAGGCTGATCGCACTACCTTTTTTACTTGCAAGGTAGTCAATAGTGTCAAGGAAAAAACCTATAGTTCGGTCATGCTGAAATGCGTAACGGGCCGCCAGCAAATGGACCGTTTGCATGAAGCGTAGAGCAAGAAAAAAGGCAAGACCGAACAAATTATCAAATGATGGTTTCCGGGGGATTCCGGGATCTGTTTGGAGGCGCATCCGGGGCAAACGGATGCGGCAGTAACACTGCAGTGACCAATATACATATAAAACTCTACAACGCTTATTACTGGATAATCATGAAAATCAAACT
>JANXSS010000486.1 GCA_025356535.1 Herminiimonas sp. | reverse complement strand
TTCAACTCGGGCCGGGAACACTTTGCCGATCAATTGCAACAAGGCGGTTTAGTACGTCTGTTTTAATAGTCTGCGGTGAGCCAGGCCAATTGCGGCTGTAGGTATCTAAGGCAAAGGCCCCTTCCGATCCCGGGGCAATCGATTGAGTGGATCAGAGGTTGCCTTCAGTCGGGGCCCGGCTCGGCCTTATCGGTGGTAGTCGAAGTCAATGGATGTGGAGAGATGAATGCAGACGTATCGCTGTTTCGAAAGCCGTTGCCGGTGTCTTTATCTTCTTCCTGAAGTGCGGTAGAAAAGTGCGGTAGATATTTGTAAATAGGAAGTCTGAATTGACTTGCAGGCGCGCCCCGAAAGATAAATTTCTTGCGGTGCGAAAAAATTTAACGATGACTTCAAGTCGGGTAGCAATAGTAGGGCGAAGTCATGCAGTCGATAGCGTCATCCAGACACCTATCGACCAGACGCAAGGAAAATTCTGCTAAAAATGCATGCCTTGGTTGCAAGTAAGGCCTAGACGTGGTCCAGCCCACAGGCGAGCTGACTCCGGCATGTGCGCTTTGACAGTTGGCTCGGCAGCGCGGATTTTCAAAGGACAAGGCACCGCGCATAATCTTCGGCTTGCCTTGATTATACTTATAATCAGGTTATTCATTTAATCTACTAATATCATCCATGACCTTTTCATCTGGAGTAATTCTTATGAAAACCAAGTGGTTGCAATTGATTCACTTGTTCTGTGGCGCACGATCGCCGCGCGATTTTAAAACACCGTACCCTGGCAAAGCTTGCTTTCTTTAACTAAGCTACATGAACTTAGTTTAAATTGGCAGAAAATGAACACTTTCAATATTCACGAAGCAAAGACCCATCTGTCCCGCCTGATCGATGGCGCGGTCAAGGGCGAGTCGTTCATCATCGCCAAGGCCGGCAAGCCGTTAGTCAAGGTCACCCGTCTGGATATCCCGGCAGGGGGGCAACAACGCAGGCTCGGCTTTCTGACCGGACACGTGCGAGTGCCCGGAGATTTTGACCGCATGGGCAGCGAGGAGATCACCACGCTTTTTGGAAGTGATGCGTGAAACTGCTGCTTGATACACACCTGCTGCTCTGGGCTGCCGGTATGCCAGAACGCCTGTCACCAGTAGCGCGTGGCCTGCTAGAAAACCCCGACAACGTCTTGGTCTTCAGTGCGGCCAGTCTTTGGGAGATAACAATCAAGCGCAACCTGGGGTGTGCCGACTTCCTGGTCGACGCGCGCGTGCTGCGGCGCGGCTTGCTCGACAACGGCTATGATGAACTCGCCATTACGAGCGCGCACGCTGTGGCCGTCGATTCGTTGCCACCGATTCACAAGGATCCCTTCGATCGACTGCTCGTCGCCCAGGCAACGGTCGAAGGCATCGTATTACTGAGCGTCGATTCGATCGTCGCGCAGTATCCGGGACCGGTGCAGTTGGTGTAGAACCGCATAACCAAGCCCGATATGCACGTCATCGCTTTCGTTGACACCCGTCACGCAGCACCGATACGACCGAAAGATCGACCTCAGAGTGGGCTGAAGGCGATGGGATATCGTGTCGGGCCTACTACCGGTAAGGTTGAGTTGTGGAAAATATCGGAACGGCGACAGTTACCCGTGACCTGGCAACCATTCTGAACGCACGATGGACGGAACCGGAAATCCTGGGTTTTGCCGCCACAGCTGAGCGGGGTCCGGACGGCTTGCACGTAGATGTAGGTTTCTTCGTGCAAATCGCCGATCGGTCGGGCGAACGCTTGGAACGCCCCCCTGATGTATTCTGCCTTCTCGTTTTTGGTGTTCCTCTCGGCGGTGTTGACGATCGCCAAGAACTGACTTGCCGGGGGTTCGCCCCAAAATTAACAAGGGGCAAGGCACGTGCACCGCTGTGATGTCAGGCT
This sequence comes from Herminiimonas sp., assembly GCA_025356535.1. Classification (GTDB taxonomy): domain Bacteria; phylum Pseudomonadota; class Gammaproteobacteria; order Burkholderiales; family Burkholderiaceae_D; genus JANXSS01. Next base: position 2,386 of record JANXSS010000486.1, on the reverse strand, counting down.
GAAGGCTTTGCCGAACCATTGCCTCGTCTGCGCAGTGTCAGCAAGCCCAGGTCGAGCAAGGTCAGCGTTGCAGGTTCCGGTATTGCAAACTGCCCTGCAATGGTCAGACCCCGACACCGGATGACACCGGCCAAACAGTAGAATGCGGTTTTCACGAAAAGGCTTTCCTGCGCATGCATCCGGATCTTATTCTGAGCTTTTGGTTCGATGAAATCGAGGCTGTGCAATGGTGGCGCAAGGACGCCGGCTTCGACGGCACCGTCGCAAAGCGCTTCGGGTCCCTGCATCGGGCGGCATGCGCCGGCGAACTGTTCTCGTGGCGCACCGGCGCACGTGGCCGCCTTGCCGAAATCCTGGTCCTCGACCAGTTCTCCCGCAACCTGTTCCGCGATCGGCCCGCCTCGTTCGGGTCGGATCCACAGGCGCTGGTGCTGGCGCAAGAAGCCATCGCCGCTGGCGCAATCGACCAATTGCCCGAGCGCGAAGCCTGCTTTTTCCTCATGCCGGTCATGCACAGCGAGTCGCTCGTGATTCATGATGCGTACGCATGCTGGTTCTTGCGTCCCGGCTTTGAAAAAACGCTCCAGTCCGAACAACGTCACCGCAGCATCCTGGAGCGTTTCGGCCGTTATCCGCATCGCAATACGATTCTCGGGCGTGCACCGACCGAAGAGGAAGCGGCCTTCCTGCTTTCACCCGGCTCGGCATTCTAGAGAGACACGACACGCGCCACGCAACCGCGGCGCGCTTGCTTCGTTCCCGTTTTTCCGAATCAATCTTATTGTTTTGTTCGGTTTTTCAATTGCCGAATTGCTTTTATGATTGAAAGCGCTGGCGCAAACCGGATACCGTTCGTAAATGGCTGCCGGATGCGTCAGGCTGGCATGGTACGACACCCTGTCATCTCCATTCCCCCTTGAAAGCCACTGATGAAACGCGTTATTCTTTTTCTTGCAACGAACCTGGCAATCATGCTGGTTCTTGGCGTCACAGCCAGTCTACTGGGCGTCAACCGCTATCTCACATCGAATGGCTTGAACCTCGGGTCCTTGCTGGCATTCGCCGCCTTGATGGGCTTTGGCGGCTCGTTCATTTCGCTCATGTTGTCCAAAACGATCGCCAAGTGGTCCACCGGCGCGCAGGTAATCACGCAAGCCAGCAATCAAACCGAACGCTGGCTGCTCGATACCGTGTCGGCGCAAGCCGCTCGCGCCGGGATCGCCATGCCTGAGGTTGCGGTCTACGAGGGGGACCCGAATGCGTTCGCCACCGGCGCGACGAAAAACAGCGCGCTCGTGGCGGTGTCGACCGGTCTGCTCCAGTCGATGACCAAGGATGAGGTCGAAGCGGTACTGGCCCACGAAGTCGCGCATATCGCCAACGGCGACATGGTGACCCTGACGCTCATCCAGGGCGTGGTCAACACTTTTGTCATCTTCCTGTCGCGCGTGGTGGGCTACTTCATCGATCAGGCGTTGCGCAAGAATGATTCGCAGTCGTCCGGTCCTGGCATTGGCTACACGGTCTCGGTGGTGGTGCTCGATCTTGCTTTCGGTCTGCTGGCCAGTATCATCGTCGCCTGGTTTTCGCGCCAACGGGAATATCGTGCGGACCGCGGCGCTGCCACGATTCTCGGCTCACCCCGGCCGATGATCGCCGCCTTGCAGCGACTGGGCGGCGTGGCCTCGGGGGAGCTGCCGAAGAACATGGCGGCATCCGGTATCGCAGGCAGCTCTGTGATGGCGCTGTTTTCAAGCCACCCGCCGATTGAAAGCCGTATCCAGGCCTTGCAGTCGGCCTGAAGCAAAGGCTTGCCGGACCGGCATATCTGGATCCGGCTGTGACACTACATGCGTATTCGCTGGCTTGACGTATTGCCCCACCCGCTCTTTCGGCGGGCCGCAAGACACTGGATACGTCATGCCGCTGAACGGCCTGCACATCCCTCTGCGCCCGTCCGATCTCTTGCGTGTCCGCCTACCGGCCAAGTGCATAGGCTGGATCGCTGGTCTTATCCAGCTGATGGTTACGTCGGCAGCCTGGTTTTACAAGCGCAAGGTCAAGGTCGCAATGGATAACGAAATACACTGGCTTCACGCTGGGTCGATCACCTGTTTCGTCGATTCGTTCTCGCGAGTAGGTTCTGCATGCCAGACAGCAAAAGTTGATGCCTGATACACCACTGAGCCGGGTTATTCCCCAGACCATGGCGATATATTATGTTGGGTTATCCGCCCGCACCCATCTCATGCAGTAATAATACTATTGTAAACACAGGGTTACGTGTCAATCTGGTTGAGTTCACGCTGCATAGGCACGTCTGCATACCGCGTTTCATTTCTTTACAAGGCAGTACACCGAGACGGATTATTCCCCGGGGAATAAT
>JANXSS010000419.1 GCA_025356535.1 Herminiimonas sp. | reverse complement strand
ACATCGACGTCTGCAGGCGGCTCGGGTGCGCGCACGACGGGCGCCGGCGCTGCGGGCGCCACCGGTTCGGGCGCCGGCTTCGGTTGCAGGTGGGCGTTTGCCAGGCCGTTCAGGCAGACGCTGTAGTCGGTCCAGTCGCGTGCCTTCAACGCCCGCGCCAGACGCTCGCCGCTCTGGGCGACATCGCCAGGTATGCTCGAGAGCAGTTGCGCAAAGCCGGCCAGCACCGTTTCGGTACTCGATTCGGCCGCAATGCCGGCAATCTCGTTGTAGATGTCGCGGTAGTTGTCGGGCGTCGGCGCGACCCGTTGCCGCGCCAGTCGGCTGAAGGTCTCGCGGGCAATCTCGGCTGGATTCTGGGAGGGTTGTGGCTTGTCGCGCATCGAAGGAAATCGATCAGGGTTGATCTGGCAATGGCGCCGCAGGTCGGCATCTATTGCTATGAGGAACATAGTAATACGACTGCAGGCCTGTCAATTGCGGGAAGTGAGCCGGTTTTCTTCAACAGTTCCAGACTTCGATTGCGGGCTTCGCGCTGCATGGCTGAACGGCCTGCGGCATTACTCTTCCTGCACCAGATCGTTCTTGATTGCGTAATGCGTCAGTTCGGCGTTATGCCGCAGTTTCATTTTCTGCAACAGGCGTGAGCGGTACATGCTGATGGTTTTCACCGACAGCACCAGTTCGGTTGCAATTTCGCTCACGGTCTTGCCGGAGGCGATCATCATCAGGGTCTGGTATTCACGGTCCGACAGGGTTTCATGAAGCGGCACCGTGCGGTCGTCGCCGATCTGGTTTGCCAGCTGCTGCGCCAGCGCCGGGCTGATGTACTTGTGGCCCTGCGCCACGGTACGGATCGCATTGACCAGTTCATCGGGCGCACTCTGCTTGTTCAGATACCCGGCGGCGCCGGCTTTCAAGGAGCGGATCGCATACTGGTCTTCGCGATGCATCGACAGCATCAGCACCGCCATCTTCGGAAACTCCTGCCGCACCTGTTTCAGCACTTCGATGCCGCTGCGGTCCGGCATCGAAATGTCGAGCAGCAGCACGTCGAAGGCGTTGTTGCGGGCAAGCTTGATCGCTTCCAGGCCACTGGCTGCGTCGCCGGCGACGACGATGTCGCCGGTGTCGGCCAGGATCTGCTTCAAGCCCTCGCGCACGATCGCATGATCGTCGGCGATCAGTACCCGCAGGATCGGCGCGGCCTTCATGACGCCGTCCGCCGCCGCAAGGCCAGCATGCTGGCCGCGCCTTCGTGGGCATCCTCGCCCGGCGCCGCCCGGCGCGCCGGCGCCAGCGGCACCTTCACCGAGACGATGCTGCCGCCGTGCTCGCCGGGTGTCACCGACAGGTCGCCGCCGAGGGCGCTGGCACGCTCGACCATGCCGCGAATGCCGAAGGACTTCGACTTGATCCGGTCCGCATTCTCGATGCCGCGGCCATTGTCGACGATGTGCATGCGCACGCTGCGGCTGCCGCGCACCAGCTCGACCCGCACGCGGGTGGCATTGGCATGCTTGCTGATATTGGTGAGCGCTTCCTGGAAGATGCGAAACAGTGCGGTGGCCTGGTCCGGATGCAGCTCGATGTCCTTGCGGTTGGCGGCAAATTCACAGGTGATGCCGAGCTGCTTTTCGAATTCCCTTGCCTGCCAGTCAATTGCCGCCACCAGGCCGAAGTCGAGAATGCTCGGCCGCAGGTCGCCCGAAATCCGGTGCACCGATTCGATCGTGCGGTCGACCAGGCTATCGAGATAGGTGGCCTTGTCGAGCAGCTGCGCATCGGCCGGCAGACGCCGCGCCAGCAAGGCCAGCGACATCTTGATGGCAGTCAGGTTGCCGCCCAGGTCGTCGTGTATCTCGCGGGCGATGCGGGTGCGTTCCTGCTCCTTGACCGTTTCCACGTGCGCCGACAGTTCGGCCAGTTGGGCACGCGACTGCTTGATCTCGGCTTCTTCCAGCTTGGTCTGGGTGATGTTGGTCATGATGCCCTCCCACTGCACGCTGCCGCAGGCAAGCGCGCGCGGCGTGGCGCGCAGGTTGATCCACTTGATGTCCTTCCATGCCTCGATCCAGATGCGGCCGACCCAATTCCAGCCGCGCTTGTCGGCGGCCGACGCCATCATCGACGCCGTGTAGGACAGCCGGTCCTCGGGCAGGATCAGCGCCAGGAAGCGCGCCGCATCGGCCTGCAGATCCTCGGTGCTGATGCCCAGAAGCGCATGACAGCCTTCGCTCAGGTACGGAAAGGCGATGCCGCCATCGCTTCGCATCATGAACTGGTAGACCAGCCCCGGCGTGTTCGACACGATCGCCCGGAAGCGCGACTCGGACTGGCGCAGCGCATTGGCCGCTTCATGCTGCGCGCTCAGGTCG
>JANXSS010000418.1 GCA_025356535.1 Herminiimonas sp. | reverse complement strand
ACATCGACGTGACGGGATGCGGCAACACCCTCGACCTGCGTCACCCCGTCGTCTGCCGGATGGTGCTCGACTCGCTGCGCTACTGGGTGCAGGAAATGCACGTCGACGGTTTTCGCTTCGATCTGGCGCCGGTGCTTGCGCGCGAGGCGGGCGGTTTTGATGCGCAGGCGACGTTTTTCGCGGCGCTGGCGCAGGACCCGGTGCTGGCTGGCGCGAAGCTCATCGCCGAGCCGTGGGACATCGGCGCCGGCGGCTACCAGCTCGGCAACTTTCCGCCGCGCTGGCTGGAGTGGAACGACCGCTACCGCGACACCATGCGCGCCTTCTGGCTGCGCCGCGACGTCACGCTGGGCGCCTTCGCCATGCGCCTGGCCGGCTCCAGCGACCTGTTTCGTCACGGGCGCCGACCGGCAACGGCCAGCGTGAATTTCATCACCGCGCATGACGGCTTCACCCTGCACGATCTGGTGAGCTACCGGGACCGGCACAACGAAGCCAATGGCGAAGGCAACCGCGACGGACACGCCGACAACCTCGGCTGCAATTGCGGCGTCGAAGGGCCGACGGCAGATGCCGACATCTGCGCCCTGCGCGGCCGCCTGCAACGCGCCTTGCTGGCCACGCTCTTGCTGTCGCAGGGCACGCCGATGCTGCTTGCCGGCGACGAACTGGCCAACACACAAAGCGGCAACAACAATGCCTATTGCCAGGACAATCCGGTCGGCTGGCTCGACTGGGAGGGCGCCGATGCGGCGCAACTGGCCTTCGTGCAGGAGGTCATCGCGCTGCGCAAGCGTTTTCCGGCGTTATCACAGGGTGCCTGGCACAACGCGCCGGCCGATGCCGGCGACGACGTTGCGCTGACCTGGCTGTCGCCCTGCGGCCCGATGCAATCGCACCACTGGCAGGCATGCGACTGCATCGGCGCCTTGCTGGAGACGCGCGCCGATGGGCAGCGCTGCCTGCTGCTGTTCAATGCCGATCCGGCGCCGCGTGCCTTCTGCCTGCCGCCGGGCGCATGGTCCGTCCTGCTCGACAGCGCGCGCGGCGATGGCGGCCATGCCGACGTGCAGGCCGGTAGCTTCACCGTACCGGCGCAGGCAGTCGTGCTGGCGGTGTCGATACCGGCGGCAAAAGCGCAATGAACGGTGTAGATTTATTGAACGTAGACGCAATGCGGCCATGAGACAGTTCCACCCCGCCGCATCCCTTTGACGAGCCCCTGCAACCGCCCATAAAAACTACAAGGATCAAAAATATGAACCAGTCGACCGAAGCCATCAGTCTTGCGCGGCAGCTACCCAAACGAACCATGGCGCTGGTGCTGGCCGGCGGTCGCGGCTCGCGCCTGGAAGCCTTGACCGACAAGCGCGCCAAGCCGGCCGTCTACTTCGGCGGCAAGTTTCGCATCATCGATTTCGTGCTGTCGAACTGCGTCAATTCGGGCATCCGGCGCATTGGTGTACTGACCCAGTACAAATCCCACTCGCTGCTGCGGCACCTGCAGCGCGGCTGGAATTTCCTGCGCGGCGAGGCCAACGAATTCATCGACCTGCTGCCGGCGCAGCAGCGCCTGAATGAATCGCACTGGTATCGCGGCACGGCCGACGCGGTCTACCAGAACATCGACATCCTGCGCTCCTACAATCCCGAATATGTCGTGGTGCTGGCGGGCGACCATATCTACAAGATGGATTATTCGCTGATGCTGCTCGACCATGTGCAGAACGGCCGGGGCTGCACCGTCGGCTGCATCGAAGTGCCGCGCATGGAAGGCACGGCGCTGGGCGTCATGGCAATCGACGAGACGCGCCGCATCACCAGCTTCCTGGAAAAACCGGCCGACCCGCCGGCCATGCCGGGGCGCCCCGACACGGCGCTGGGCAGCATGGGCATCTATGTCTTCGATGCCGAATACCTGTACCGCCTGCTCGACGAAGACCTGGCGAATCCGGATTCGTCGCACGACTTCGGCAAGGACATCATTCCGCAGGTGGTGCGAAACGGCCATGCGCTGGCCCATCCGCTGAACCTGTCGTCGGTGCCGTATGCGCCCGACAGCAAGCCGTACTGGCGCGATGTCGGCACCGTCGACGCCTTCTGGTCGGCCAACCTGGACCTGGCCTCGAACATGCCGGAGCTGAACCTGTACGACCGCGACTGGCCGATCTGGACCTACCAGGAGCAGCTGCCGCCGGCAAAATTCGTCCCCGACGAATACGGCCGCCACGGCGCCAACGCCAACCTGCTGATCTCGGGCGGCTGCATCATTTCCGGCTCCGACATCACGCATGCGGTGCTGTTTTCGAACGTGCGGGTGCATTCCTACTGCAAGATCACGCAATCGGTGATCCTGCCCTACACCGAAATCGGCGCCGGCTGCCGCTTGCACCGGGTCGTCATAGACCGCGGCTGCACGATACCGGCGGGCATGGTCATCGGCGAGGATGCGCAGCAGGATGCGGCGCGCTTTCATCGCACCGAGACGGGCATCGTGCTGGTGACGATGGACATGCTGGCGAAACTGAAATAGCAAATCAAGACTCAAGACTCAAGACTCGGGAATCACGAATGCGGGTATTGCATGCATGTGCGGAGGTCTATCCTCTGCTGAAGACCGGTGGCCTGGCCGACGTCACGGCGGGGTTGCCGCCGGCCCTGATGGCGCTTGGCTGCGACGTGCGGCTGGTGCTGCCCGGCTTTCCGGCAATCTGCGCCGGTGTGGCGGCTCGCCGCACGGTGGCAAGCCTGCCGGCGCGTTTCGGCGCCGCAGCGATCCGCCTAACCCTGGGCGTGCTGCCCGATGGCGTGCCGGCCTACGTGATCGAGGCGCCGCAACTCTATGACCGCCCCGGCAACCCGTATGCGGATGCCGACGGTCATGCCTATGCCGACAATCACCGGCGTTTCGCACTCCTTGGCTGGGTGGCGGCGCGCCTGGCGCAGGGGCTCGATCCGGCCTGGACTGCGCAGGTGGTGCATGCGCACGACTGGCATGCCGGGCTGGCCGCGGCCTACCTGCGCGCCGACGCCATGGCAGGCAGCGCACAGCCCGTCGCCAGCGTGATCACGGTGCACAACCTCGCC
>JANXSS010000141.1 GCA_025356535.1 Herminiimonas sp. | reverse complement strand
TCGCCTGTACCAGATGCACAAGGAAGGCAAACTGGCCTTCCCGGCGATCAATGTCAATGATTCGGTCACCAAGTCGAAGTTCGACAACCTGTACGGTTGCCGTGAATCGCTGGTCGACGGCATCAAGCGTGCCACCGACGTCATGATCGCCGGCAAGGTCGCGGTCGTGGCCGGTTACGGCGACGTCGGCAAGGGTTCGGCGCAAGCGCTGCGCGCGCTGTCGGCACAGGTCTGGGTCACCGAAGTCGATCCGATCTGCGCACTGCAGGCGGCAATGGAAGGCTACCGCGTCGTGACCATGGATTATGCGGCCGAGCATGCCGACATCTTCGTCACCGCCACCGGCAACTATCATGTCATCACGCATGCGCACATGCAGAAGATGAAGGACCAGGCAATCGTCTGCAACATCGGTCACTTCGACAACGAGATCGAAGTCGCCGCACTGAAGCAGTACACCTGGGAAAACATCAAGCCGCAGGTCGATCACGTGATTTTCCCGGACGGCAAGCGCATCATCCTGCTGGCCGAGGGTCGCCTGGTCAACCTCGGTTGCGGCACCGGCCATCCGTCCTACGTGATGAGCTCGTCGTTTGCGAACCAGACGATTGCACAGATCGAGCTGTTCAAGAACACCGACGCCTACCCGGTCGGCGTCTACACCCTGCCCAAGCATCTCGACGAAAAAGTCGCCCGCCTGCAGATCAGGAAACTCAATGCGCAGCTGACCGAACTGACCACCGAGCAGGCCGCGTACATCGGCGTGCAGAAGGTCGGTCCCTACAAGCCGGAAACCTACCGCTACTAGGCGGATTGTCGTGCCGTAAGGCGGGTCTGCCGGCGTTGCCGGCGGACCCGGCTGCGCTATCCCGTTCGTCGGCCGATCCGGCCAACGGACTTTTCATGATCAGGCTTTCGAGATGACCGATCAAAATTTCAGCATCGAATTCTTTCCACCCAAAACACCGGATGGCGTCATCAAGCTGCGCGCCACCCGTGCGCGCCTGGCCGAGCTCAAGCCCGCCTATTTCTCGGTGACCTTCGGCGCCGGCGGCTCGACGCAGCAGGGCACCTTCGACACGGTGCGCGAAATCCGCAGCGAAGGCCACGAGGCCGCGCCGCACCTGTCGTGCCTGGGCAGCTCACGCGAGGGCGTGCGCGCCATGCTGGCGCAATACCAGGCGCAGGACATCCGTCGCCTGGTGGCGCTGCGCGGCGACCTGCCCAGTGGCTACGGCGCCGGCGAATCGGCCACCGGCGAGTTCCGCTATGCAAACGAACTGGTCGAATTCATTCGCGCCGAGACCGGTGACTGGTTCCATATCGAAGTGGCGGCCTACCCGGAGATGCATCCGCAGGCAAGGTCGCCGCAGGACGACCTGCAAAGCTTCGCCCGCAAGGTCAAGGCCGGTGCGAATGCCGCCATCACCCAGTATTTCTACAATGCGGACGCCTATTTCCGCTTCCTGGACGATGCGCGTCGGCTCGGCGTCGACGTGCCGATCGTGGCCGGCATCATGCCGATCACGAACTACACCCAGCTGTTGCGCTTTTCCGACATGTGCGGCGCCGAGATTCCCCGCTGGGTGCGCCTGAAGCTGGCCAGCTACGGCGACGATGCGCAATCGATCCGCGCCTTCGGCCTCGATGTGGTGAGCGACCTGTGCGAGCGGCTGCTGGCCGGCGGCGCGCCGGGCCTGCATTTTTATACGCTCAACCAGGCCGTGGCGACGACGGCGATATGGCAGCGGCTCAGGCCGGCGTCGCATCCGTGATTACGACATCCATGGCGATGTCGTGCGGCCCGGCTGCAAAGTCGGTGCAGGCGCTCGCATGGGCAACGCCGATTGCCACCGGGCGCGGCAGCCCGGCCAGCGTGCGGTCATAAAAACCGCCGCCATAGCCGAGCCGATGGCGCTGTGGCGTGAAACCGATGCAGGGAATGAGCAGCGCCTGCGGCGCCACCAGGCAAACCGCCGCCGGTGTCGCAATGCCCCAGCGATCGAAAACCAGCGCCGCACCCGGCGTCCAGGCGGCGAACTGCAATGGCAGGCCGGCGCCGGTCATGACCGGCAAGGCCAGCATGATGCCCGATGCTGCCAGGGCGTCGTAGACATCGCGCAGGTCCGGCTCGGCGCGAATCGGCCAGTAGACGCCAAGCAGCGTCACGGGATGGGCGCTTAGCCAGCGCTGCAGATTGCGCCCGATCGCCGCATCGCGCGCCCGGCGCACGGCAACCGTCAGGCCGGCCCGCTGGGCCAGCAGCGTGCGGCGCAATTGCGCCTTGGATTCCGTTTGCAACTGTGCCGCCAGCGCCACAGTTGCAGCTGGTTCACATGCTATCCTCGGTTCGATCGTCATCCGGATCTTGAGAGAAAATAAAGCAATGGGTTATCTGAATCTCCTGCGCGGCGCGATCGTGCTGCTGGTCGCCGCTTGCCTGCCGGTGCTGGCGCAGACCTCGCGCAATGCCTTCGTCGTCTCCGGTGACGATGACACGTTTCTGGCATTACGGGAAGCGGCGCGGCGCGACGATGCGGTTGCCGTGGCGCTGCTGGCCGACCGGCTGCCGAACTTCGCGATTCCGTCCTATGTCGATTATTATCGCCTGAAGGTACGCCTGCGCGATGCCTCGCCCACCGAGATCCGGGCGTTTCTCGCGCGTTATGACGGCACCGCCATCGGTGACCGCCTGCGCAACGACTGGCTGCTCGAACTCGGGCGCACCCGCAACTGGGCCGGCTTCGACGAACAGTATCCCCTGTTTGCCCTGAACGACGACACACAGGTCAAGTGCTATGCGCTGCTCTCGCGCGCCCTGAAAGGCCAGCCGGCGGCGGATGACGCCCGCAACCTGTTGACATTGACCCAGAATTACGGCGAAGCCTGTCCGGCGCTGATCATTACGCTGCTGCAGAACGGCCAGTTCACGGTCAACGATGTCTGGGCGCAGCTGCGCCTGGCGGCCGAAGCCGGCAATACCGGCGTCGCCCGGCGCATCGTGCTGCTGGCCGAAGTGCCGGAAAACCTGTTGATGCAGGCAATCGAGCGGCCGGACCCGCTGCTCGCGCGCGGCGTCGGCGCCGGTCGTGGCGCACACGAAGCCTTCATCATCGCGCTCGGTCGCAGCGCCCGCACGAATCCGCAGTTCGCCGCCAATGCCTTGCAGAACGCCGCCGAACAGCTGAGCGGCGCCGAGCGCGCGCTGGGCTGGGCGCAGATCGCCCTGCAGGCGGCAACCAAGCTGTCGCCCGACGCGATGCAGTACTGGCGCCGCGCCCAGGGTGCGCCGTTGTCGCTGGAAGCCTACCAATGGCAGGTGCGCTCGGCGCTGCGTGCCGGCGACTGGAAATTCATCCGCACGGCGATCGAGTCGATGCCGCCGGCATTGAAAAGCGATCCGGCCTGGATCTACTGGTACGGCCGCGCCCTGCAGGCAGAAGGCCGCGCCCAGGATGCGCAGCTGTATTTCCAGTCGATCGGCGCCCTGCATGGATTCTACGGGCAGCTCGCGCTCGAGGAACTGGGCCAGAAGATCGTCCTGCCGGCGCGGGCAGCCGCGGTGACGCCGGAAGAACTCGCGCCGATGGTGCAGAACCAGGGCTTCAGGCGCGCCATGAAATTCTTCGACCTGAACCTGCGTTTCGAAGGTTACCGGGAATGGAACTGGGAACTGCGTCGCATGAACGAGCGTCAGCACCTGGCGGCGGCGGAATTCGCGCGCCAGAACAACCTGCTCGACCGGATGGTCAACACCTCCGACCGCACCCAGGTGGCGGTCGATTTCACGCAACGCTATCCGTCGCCCTATGCCGACATCATGCGCGCCAATGCGCTGCCGCTGGGGCTGGACGTGGCCTGGGTGTATGGCCTGATCCGCCAGGAATCGCGCTTCATCATGAATGCGCGTTCGCATGTCGGCGCCTCCGGCCTGATGCAGCTGATGCCTGCAACAGCCAGCTTCGTGGCGCGCAAGATCGGCATGGAAGGTTTTACGCAGGGACAGGTCAATGATATTCCCGTCAATATCCGGCTCGGCGCGAATTACCTGAAAATGGTGCTTGCCGACCTCGACGGTTCGCAAGCCATGGCAACGGCGGCCTACAATGCCGGACCGGGACGGCCACGGGCCTGGCGCGCGACCCTGCCACGCCAGGTCGAAGGCGCGATCTTTGCCGAGTCGATCCCGTTTGCCGAGACGCGCGGTTATGTCAAAAACGTTTTATCGAATGCAACGTATTATGCTGCCTTGTTCGACAATCAACCGCAGTCACTCAAGGCCCGCCTGGGCACGGTGGCGCCAAAAGGATTTGTCGCCTCCGAGCTTCCTTGAATGGGCCAATCGATGATCGACCTGAGCCGTGCTGCAGTACGTTATCCGTCGGTCCTGGTGATCGGCGGCACCGGTTTCATCGGCGGCCACGTCGTGGCGCAGCTGGCTGCGACCGGACGGCGCGTGATCGTGCCGACCCGTCACGGCAGCCGCTCGCGCAAGTTCTCGGTGCTGCCGACGGTCGAAGTGGTCGAAGCCAACGTGCATGACGCGGCAACCCTGTCGCGCCTGGCGCGCCAGGCCGATGCGGTCATCAACCTGGTCGGCGTGCTGCATTCCGGTCGCGGCGCCGCCGGCTCGCGCTACGGTCCGGCCTTTGCTGCGGCACATGTGGCGCTGCCCAAGAAGATCATCACGGCCTGCACGGTCGCCGGCGTGCACCGGTTGCTGCACATGAGCGCGCTGGGCGCCGCCGCCGATGGCAGCTCGATGTACCTGCGCTCGAAGGCCGATGGCGAAGAAGCGGTGCGCACATCGCTGCTGGAGACCACGGTCTTCCGGCCGTCGGTGGTGTTCGGCCCCGACGACGCGTTCCTGAACCTGTTTGCGCAGTTGCAGAAATTCTTTCCGGTCATGCCGCTCGGTGGCGCCGAGGCGCGCTTCCAGCCGGTGTTTGTCGGCGATGTGGCGCAGGCCTTCGTGCATGCACTGGAAAACCCGGCCACCTTCGGCAAGGTCTATGAACTGGGCGGCCCGCGCGTCTATACCCTGCGCGAACTGGTGATGCTGGCCGGCGCGCTCTCGGGCCATGCGCGGCCGGTACTCGCCTTGCCGCCGGCGCTGGCGCGCCTGCAGGCCTTCGCCCTGGAATGGATGCCGGGCGGGCCGCTGATGAGCCGTGACAATCTCGATTCGATGCAGCAGGATAACGTCCTGCACGGGCCGATTGCGCCGGAACTGGGCATCACCCCAAGCGCCCTGGAAGCCATCGCGCCGCGTTACCTGCGCCAGCACGGCTAGCCTCAACGCCGCAATCGACCAACCGTACCCACCAAACCAACCGAACCAACCGAACCAACCGAACCAACCGTACCCACCGTACCCACCGTACCCACCGTACCTTCCGAGCCCATGCAAACCACCGAACTCGATCCGACCCTGTCCGAAACCCTGGAACGCGCCGAAAAGGCCGGCCTGACGCTGGTCATCGGCAACAAGAACTATTCGAGCTGGTCGATGCGGCCCTGGGTCGCCATGACGGCATTCAACATACCGTTCAAGGAAGTGCGGGTGGTGCTGGCCCGCGACGACACGGCAACCCTGATTGCGAAATATTCCTCGTCGGGCCGGGTGCCGGTGCTCTTGGCGGGCGAAACCGCGATCTGGGATTCGCTGGCAATCTGCGAATACCTGGCCGAGCAGTTCCGCGAAAAAAACATGTGGCCGCTCGATGTCGTCAAGCGGGCGCAGGCGCGCGCGGTCTGCGCCGAGATGCACTCGGGTTTCAGCGACCTGCGCCAGGCGATGTGGATGAACATCCGCGCCAGTTTTCCGGGCAAGGGCCGCACCCCGGGCGCGCAGGGCGACATCGGCCGCATCTGCGAGATCTGGGAAGACTGCATGGCCGAGAGCGGGCCGAACGATTACCTGTTCGGCGAGTTTTCGATTGCCGACGCCTTCTATGCGCCGGTGGTGATGCGGTTTCGCACCTATGGCGTGTCGCTGGCGCCGGCATTGCAGGCCTATGCCGACCGGGTCGCGGCGCATCCGGCAGTCGCTGCCTGGGTCGCCGGCGCACTGGCCGAGACCGAGACCGCGCCGCGCTACGACACCTATCCCGACTAAGGCAATTCCGATGCAACGCTACCTGGTCGGCGGCGCCGTGCGTGACCGCCTGCTGGGGCTGCCGGTCAAGGACCGCGACTGGGTCGTGGTCGGCGCAACGCCGGCGCAGATGCTGGCGCAGGGCTATACGCCGGTGGGCAAGGATTTCCCGGTGTTCCTGCATCCGCAGACACATGAAGAGCATGCGCTGGCGCGCACCGAACGCAAGACCGCGCCCGGCTACAAGGGCTTCGTGTTTCATGCCGAAGCCGATGTCACGCTGGAACAAGACCTGGCCCGGCGCGACCTGACGATCAATGCCATCGCCCAGGCGGAAGACGGCACGCTGATCGACCCGTTCGATGGCCAGGCCGACCTGCGCGCGCGGTTGCTGCGTCACGTATCGGCGGCATTCGTCGAAGATCCGGTGCGCATCCTGCGGGTGGCGCGCTTTGCCGCCCGCTTCACCGCTTTTGCGCTGGCGCCGGAGACCGCAGGGCTCATGCGCAGCATGGTCGAGGCTGGTGAAGTCGATGCCCTGGTGCCGGAGCGCGTCTGGCAGGAATTTTCCTGCGGCCTGACGGCGGCGCAGCCGTCGCGCATGATCGAGTTGCTGCGCGACTGCGGTGCACTGGGGCGGCTGTTGCCCACCGTTGCAAGATCGTGCGATGCGCAGACGCTCGCCAGCCTCGACGCTGCTGCCGGTGCCGGTGCCGGCACCGGCGCCAGTGCTCAGGCGCTGCCGGTGCTGCTGGCGATCCTGCTGCAGGCAAGCGTAGCACCGGCGCCCGACGGCAATGCTGCCGACACTGCGTCGGTCGAAGCTGCCTGCCGCAGCCTCAAGGCGCCGGTGGAATGTCGCGACCTGGCGGTCATGACGGGCCGCGAGCGCGACCGCATGCTGCTGCCGGCGTCACCGGCGCAGGCGCTGGCGCTGCTGGAGCGCTGCGACGCCCTGCGCAAGCCGCAACGGTTTGCCCAGATGCTGCAGGCACTCGGCTTCCTGGCGCAATTCGCGCAACGGCAAGCGGCGCTGGCGCACTGGCAGTGCTTGCAGGAGGTCGCCTGCGCCGTCGACGCCGGCGCGGTCGCCGCAGTGGTGCAGCGCGACCATCCCGGCCAGCCGCAGCGCATCAACGCGGCAGTGCGGGAGGCACGAATCGCTGCGATCGGGGCAATGGCCGCCGGTCCGTGTGCCGAAAATGCTGCACCGAAGAATTAATTCTTTAATATTTAATTACTTGATTGATATCTTTCTGTTCAATCGCTAAATAAGGTGAACCCGCTGGAGTTCCGTGGCCGGATGACCTACAATGCGATGTTGCGTTGCACCATTACTGGTTTGCGGCGTGCTCAGAAAGGGTTTTCATGGCCTCCTTGAATCGCTTGCCGCACGGTTATTACGGTAATGCTGCACCCCAGCACGACGACCACCGGCATCAGAGTCCGATCCGCGTCAAGGAGTTGTCGGAGCGGGACCGGCGCCGCCTGTTGATGCATTTCCTGGAACTCGGCGAGAGCGACCGCTTGCTGCGCTTCGGCACCGTCCTGCCGGACGCGCTGGTGACGCGCTATGTGCAGCGCCTCGATTTCGTGCGCGATACGGTATTCGGCGTCTTCGATGCCGACCTGGCACTGGTTGGCGTGGGGCACCTGGCCTATGTGCCATGCGACACGAAATCGCTACCGATGGCCGCCACCGAGAAAGAACGGGTCGCAGAGTTCGGCGTGTCGGTTGCCGCCAGCGCGCGCAGTCTTGGCATCGGCAGCCGGCTTTTCGAACGTGCGGCCATCCATTGTCGCAATGAAGACGTCGATACGCTCTACATGCAATGCCTGGCGACCAATCACACCATGATTCACATCGCCCGCAAGGCCGGCATGCAGATCCACCGTACCCATGGCGAGGCCGATGCCTACCTGAAGCTGGCGCCGGCCAATCCCGGCAGCATGCTGCAGGAGGCAGTCGAGCAGCAGGTCGCCGTGCTCGACTACACCATCAGGTCCAACACCCGCGCGGCAGCAGCGTGGCTGGCAGAGCTGCCGTCGCATCTCGGTGCCGGCAAGGAAGAGCAGAAATAAACCGGCGGCTGCCGACTACAGCAACGGCAGCGCCGTCGTATCCTTGATGCGCTGCAGCGCAAAGCTCGATTTCACGTCCAGCACCGCCGGATGGCGCAACAGCGTCTCCATCATGAATCGCGAAAAATGCGGCATGTCTTCCACATGCACTCGCAGCAGGTAATCCATCTCGCCGGTCATTGCATAGCAGGCAGCGACTTCCGGCCATTGTGCAACCGATGCGGCAAAATCGGCCCGCGGCGAGACGCCGTGCCGGCCGGCAGGCGCCGCCGCCGACAGCGGCGCATCGCTGTGCTTTTCCAGCCGCACGTTGACGTAGGCCAGAAGTCCCAATCCGATCATCGCCGGGTCGAGCAGGGCGACATACTGCCGGATTACGCCCGCGTCTTCCAGCCGCTTGATGCGGCGCAGGCAGGGCGAGGGGGACAGGTTGACCCGCTGCGCCACTTCCTGATTCGGCAGCCGGCCATCGTGCTGCAAAATTGCAAGAATCTTGCGATCCGTCTTGTCCAGGATACATGCCGCCATGATTGACCTCCCTCCGGGGTTGATGCGGCATATTATTGCGCAGGGATGATGTTTCCGGGAAGTATTTGCAATTTACTGTCCTGCCGCCCGACCTATACTTTCCGAACCGCGTCAGTCTGGCTGACCTGCTTTTGGAGAGACACATGCAATTCGAGCCCTGGGACAATCCGATGGCCACCGATGGCTTCGAATTCATCGAATACGCCGCGCCGGATCCGAAGGCGCTGGGCGCGCTGTTCGCGCAGATGGGTTTTGCAGCGATCGCCCGGCACCGCCACAAGGACGTGACCCTGTACCGCCAGGGCGACATCAATTTTATCATCAATGCCGAAGCCGATTCCTTCGGCCAGCGCTTTGCCCGCCAGCATGGGCCGTCGATCTGCGCGATTGCCTTGCGGGTCGACGATGCCGCCTTTGCGTACCGGCGCGCGCTCGAACTCGGCGCCTGGGGTTTCGACAACCGCACCGGGCCGATGGAATTGAATATTCCCGCCATCAAGGGCATCGGCGACTCGCTGATCTACTTCGTCGACCGCTGGCGCGGCAAGGATGCCGCGCGCGGCATCGCTGCTGGCGCCATCGGCGACATCAGCATCTACGACGTCGACTTCGTCGCCATTCCCGGCGCGCAGGCCAATCCGGTGGGCAACGGCCTGACCTACATCGATCACCTGACCCATAACGTCCATCGCGGCCGCATGAAGGAGTGGGCCGCCTTCTATGAAAACCTGTTCAACTTTCGCGAGGTGCGCTACTTCGACATCGAAGGCAAGCTGACCGGCCTGAAATCGAAGGCGATGACTTCGCCCTGCGGCAAGATCCGCATACCGATCAATGAATCCTCGGACGACAAGTCGCAGATCGCCGAATACCTCGACCTGTATCACGGCGAAGGCATACAGCACATCGCGCTCGGCACGGCCGACATCTATGCGACGGTGGCCGGCATGAAGCGCGACGCCGTCGCCTTCCAGGACACCATCGAGACCTACTACGACCTGGTCGACCGGCGCCTGCCGTCGCACGGCGAAGACCTCGATGCACTGCGCCGCCTGCGCATCCTGATCGACGGCACCAGCGACGCCGACGCGCGCGAACTGCTGCTGCAGATCTTCACGCAAACCGTGATCGGACCGATCTTTTTCGAGATCATCCAGCGCAAGGGCGACCAGGGTTTTGGCGAAGGCAATTTCCGCGCGCTGTTCGAGTCGATCGAACTCGACCAGGTGCGCCGCGGTGTCCTGAAGGACGAGAGCGCCCCATCATGAACGCAACGGCTGCCCCTGGTGTCGCCCTGGACGAGCAGGCTGCATTCCTGCGCACCCTCGCCGAAAAATCCGACGGCGGCAAGCTGCGCGGCGACTACGCGCATGCCGATGCAGCGTACGTGGTGACGCAGGACTGGCCGGCCTGCACGCCTGCGCAGCATGCACTGTGGCGGCGCCTGTATGCGCGCCAGGCAGCGCTCCTGCCCGGGCGCGCCTGCGCCGCCTTCATCGACAACCTGGAAAGGATGCAGGCAAGCGCAGGCATTCCCGAACTCGCCGTCGCCTCGATCGCGCTGCAGCAGGCGACCGGCTGGACGCTGGTGGCGGTGCCCGGCCTGGTGCCGGACCAGGTGTTTTTCGAGCACCTGGCGGCGCGCCGCTTTCCGGTCACGGTCTGGCTGCGCACGCCGGAAGAATTCGACTACATCGTCGAGCCGGACATCTTCCATGACTTCTTCGGCCATGTGCCGCTGCTGTTCGATCCGGTTTTTGCCGACCACCTGCAGGAGTACGGCAAGGGCGGCCTGAAGGCCATGCCGCTGGGTGGCCTGCCGTATCTGGCGCGGCTGTACTGGTACACCATCGAATTCGGCTTGATCGCCACGCCTGCCGGCCTGCGTGCCTACGGCGCCGGCCTGCTGTCGTCGGGCGGCGAGATCGCATACTGCCTGCAGAGTCCTGCGCCGCAGCGCATCGGCTTCGATGTCGAGCGCGTCATGCGCACGCGCTACAGGATCGACGCGTTCCAGGAAACCTATTTCGTCATCGAGAGCTTTGCCGAACTGTTCGAGAAAACGGCACCCGATTTCACGCCGCTGTATGCGCGCCTGCAGAACCTGGCGCCGCTTGCGGCCAATGCATTGCTGCCGGATGAAAAGGTGATTGCGCCGACATGACGCGGCCCGCCGCGTTGCAAGAATCACACGGGCAATTGTGCTACCGTAGGGCATAAATACAGAGGGACGTCGACCTCACAAGGCAAGGCGTCGAACGGCGACCGGCTCGCCCCAAAGACACGATTTTTGGCACGGAGACAAGAAAGATGAATGCGCCCCACCACCCCGACCAGACGCCGGCGACCGACCCCGGCACCGACCCCGGCATCACCCTCAACGACAAGTACACGCTCGAGCACGGCCGCGCCTTCATCACCGGCACCCAGGCCCTGATCCGGCTGCCGATGCTGCAGCGCGAACGCGACCTGCGCGCAGGTCTCAACACCGCCGGCTTCATCACAGGCTATCGCGGCTCGCCGCTGGGCAGCGATCCTTGTACTTATCCCATTGAGTTTACAAGCGGTGA